>JARLIV010000090.1 GCA_031291555.1 Methylovirgula sp.
CCGCTGCCAGCCATCCATGCCGAGCCGCTCCTGCGGCAGGAAGCGCGCCTTATAGGCCATCTTCTTCGAGCCCTCGACCCAATAGCCGAGATAGACATGCGGCAGGCCGAGCCGGCGGGCGCGCTCGATATGGTCGAGGATGATGAACGTGCCGAGCGAGCGTTTCTCTTCCTCGGGCGCGTAGAAGGAATAGACCATCGACAGGCCGTCGGCGAGAAAGTCGGTGAGGCAGACGCCGACGAGCGGATTGTTCTCGGCCGGATTCGCCAGCCGGTATTCAATGAGTCGGCTTTCGACATGGCTGTCCTCGATCATCATCGAATAATCGAGCACGGTCATGTCGGCCATGCCGCCGTCGCTGTGGCGGGCGTCGAGATAGGCGCGGAACAGCGAATATTGCTCGCCCGTCGGCTCGGTGCGTACGACCGAGGCGAGGAGGTCGCTGTTGGCGCTGAGCACGCGGCGCAAATTCCGCGACAGATCGAATTCTGCGACCTTGACGCGGACGGAGACGCAGGCCCGGCAATTCTCGCAGGCGGGGCGATAGGCGATGGTCTGCGAGCGGCGGAAGCCGGATTGCGTCAGCGTATCGTTCAGCGCCGTGGCGCGGCGGCCGACGAGATGAGTGAAGACTTTCCGCTCTTCCCGTTTCGGCAGATAGGGGCAGGGCGAAGGCGAAGTCAGATAAAATTGTGGCGCGTCGCGCAGTTCTCGCGTCAAGTCTGCCTCGTTAAGACCTTCTGCGTCGGGGGCCGAAGCGGCCCACATTCGGCAAGGCTAACGCGTCCTGCGACCCGCGCCTAGAAGAATCATCAGGAAAAGTTACGAACGCGGCGCGTGACGATCACGCCGGCCAGCATGTCATGCAGGCAGCGCTTGTCTTCGGCCAGCAGCGAGACGAGCAGGATCGGCGGAAACATCCAGCTCACATAGAACAGGACAGCGTGCACCGCGGCGTAAAGGAAGGGGACGCGCGTGCCGTCGGTGGTGCGGATTTCGAGATCCATCAGCCGCATGCCCGGCGTCGCCATCCGCCGGCCTGAAACCGTCAGGCCGTTGTAGAAAAAGGCGACCAGGGGAAAGAGCGGCGGCAGAATGATCAGCGACAGGCCGAGCGTCGCCACCAGTAGCCCCAGCCAGAGCACGGATGCGAGCACGGAGACGACGGCGAAATCGATGGCGACCGCCAGAATACGCCGCGTCCGGACGCCGGCCAATGCTTCGCGCGGCAGCGCGAGGCTGCGGAAGATCGGCTGCGACACGCTCTGAAATTGACCCGTCTGGCTCATGGCTTGCTCCCACGGCGAGGTTGCCGCCAGAATGTGGCCCCCGTTGCATGGCAAGACAAGGGAGGCGGTGCCTGTTTCCCGGCCCGCAATCCGGGTGATTCATGAATATTCAGAAAGATTCGACGCGCCTCTGCACCAAGCAGCCGCCGGCGGGCTATGTCCGCCTCGCCGATATCGCGCCGGGGATCGTGCAGGATATGCGCTACGCCGGGGCCGAGAACTTTCTCGGCCGGCCGGTGCCAGGCTATCGCGCCCCCTGCTGCTGGCTGCGGCAGGAGGCCGCCGCCGCGCTCAAGGCGGCGCATGAGGAAGCCGCGGCGGAGGGTCTGCGCCTCGTCGTCTACGATTGCTACCGCCCGCCGGCGGCAACCGCCGCCTTCCTCGCCTGGTCGCAAGATCCTGCCGACCAGAAGAAGAAAGCCGAATATTATCCCCATCTCGACAAGAAAGACCTGTTCGATCTCGGCTACATCGCCCGGCAGTCGACACATACGACGGGCCTTGCCGTCGATCTCGCCTTTGAAGGTCTCGATTTCGGCACGCCCTTCGATCTCTTCGACGAAAAATCGAACACGGCCGATTCCCGCGTCACCGGCGCGGCGCGGCAGAACCGCGACCGGCTCGTGGCGCTGATGGTGAAACATGGGTTCGAAAATCTGCCCAACGAATGGTGGCACTTCACCTACAGAGGCGTCAGCGATCCGATGCCGGTGGATTTCGAGGTAAGGTGACGCGCGTGCGCCCCGCGCCGCCGCCCAGCGCTTGACGGACGGTTGTGGCGCGGTCAAAGCAGGGCCGCCGACTCCTCTTTCACGAAGCGAAGATAGAACCGAAAGATGTTTCAGACGGCCTCGTCGGTCGACGACATTGTTCACGTCATCCAGGTTGCCCTGACGCCGGTCTTTCTCCTGTCCGGCATCGCCTCGCTCCTTGCCGTCTTCGCGACCCGGCTCGGGCGTGTCGCGGACAAGGTCGATGCTTTGACCGACGGGCTCGATGGCGCGTCACAAGAGGAACGAGCGCAAATTCTCGTCCGTCTCAACTTTCTCCGCCGCCGCTCGCACGCGCTCGACGCGGCCGTCGTGCTCGGCGCGCTGGCGGGCGTCTCGACCAGCAGCGCCGCGCTCTTGCTTTTCGTCGGCACATTGCGGAACGGGGCCGGCTCGACGCTCATGTTCCTTGCCTTCGGCGGCGCTTTGGCCTTCACCATTGGCGCGCTGGCCTTCTTCCTGCTTGAAATGCTGATGGCAAGCCGCGGCATTCGCGCCCTGGTCGCCGCCGAAGACGAGCCGCATGTCGAAGGCGCGATCGAGCACGCGCCTGGCGCTTTCGATCACGGCGCGGCCCCTATTGTTGACCCGGATTCCGGGTCAACGGACGCATAATGCGAATTCAATCAATCGGCGCCCGGGCCAGGATCGTTCACGCTCGGAATATATTCGCCGAGCGAATTGATGTACGGGTCCTGTCGTTCGGGGCTGATACATGGCCGCGGCGAAATCTGCGGAGCAGCTGAGGCATTGGCCTGCCACCCGTTGCGCGAGACATGCTTTGCCGGGTAACTCGATGCGTTCGCGAGGCCCATCGAGGCGGTCATGAACAATGCGGCGAAAACCGCTGCCTTCATAATTACCTCCTGTTGATCTTCAAACGGACGCTTTCGGCGGATTGTCGCGCCGCTCGGCGTCGGACGGTTTGCGGACTCATCGAAGCAGGTGCTGCTTCGAAAATCTTCGGACGTCTGAGGAGGAGACACGCGGCTGCGTCGTTTTATTCCCGAGGGGGCGACTTTAGTTCGGGTGACCGGCGTGGCGGCCGGCCCGATAACCCGGCAGGGCGACCCGCCGTCGACGAGACCGGTGCTGCTGGCGGCGCGCAGCCGAGGAATGAACGCGCGACCGCGCGTTTACTGCGCTTCGCGCAGCCGTTTTGCCACGCGCGGGGCGAAATAGGTCAGCACGCCGTCGGCGCCGGCGCGCTTGAACGCGATGAGGCTTTCCAGCATCGCGCGCTCGCCGTCGAGCCAGCCATTGTTCGCCGCCGCCATGATCATCGCGTATTCGCCCGAGACCTGATAGGCGAAGGTCGGCACGCAGAAATGCTCTTTCACCCGCGCCAGCACGTCGAGATAGGGCAGGCCGGGCTTGACGATCAGTGAATCCGCGCCTTCTTCGAGATCGATCGCGACTTCGCGCAAGGCCTCGTCGGAATTGGCGGGGTCCATCTGATAGGTGCGCTTGTCGCCGGCAAGCGTCACATTTGTGCCAACGGCCTCCCGAAACGGGCCGTAGAAGGCTGAAGCATATTTCGCCGCATAGGACATGATCTGCACATTCTCGAAGCCATGCGCGTCGAGCCCGGCGCGGATGGCGCCGATGCGCCCGTCCATCATGTCCGAGGGCGCGATGATGTCGGCGCCCGCTTGCGCCTGGTTCAGCGCCTGTGCGACGAGCATGGCGACGGTTTCGTCGTTGACGATCTCGTTGCCGCGCAAAATGCCGTCATGGCCGTGGCTGGTGTAAGGATCGAGCGCGACATCGGTGATGATGCCGATCTCCGGCACCTCGCGCTTGATCGCGCGTGTCGCGCGGCAGACGAGATTGTCTTCGTTCAACGCTTCGTGGCCCTCGGGATCGCGCAGGGCCGGGTCGGTATTGGGAAAGAGCGCGAGCGCCGGAATGCCGAGTTTAGCGGCTGCCTCGGCCTCGCGCACCGCGACATCGACCGAATAGCGCTCGACCCCGGGCAGTGAAGCGACGGCCTGCGTTCTGTTGTCGCCCTCGATGAGGAAGATCGGCCAGATCAGGTCGTTAATGGTCAGCTCGTGTTCACGCACCAGACGGCGCGACCATTCCGCCTTGCGGTTGCGCCGCAACCGCACCGGCAGATCGAGCCGGGTCGCCAGCGGGTCGGTTTCAGGCTTCGGGCGCGGCGGCGCGGACATTGTGAACTCCTTGATTGGCGCCGCCCTCTTAGCACGGCTGCCGCAGCCGGGCGAATTTCTTCGGCGCGCCAGAGCGGGATGCGAAAACGTGGATACCGGTTTTTCGCGTAAATCCCGCTCTGAGTCTTTGGAATCGATCTGGGCGCATTGGCGCCCCGCGCATTGACGCCGCCGCGCCGGCGCGGTTAATCGGGCCTCATGAGCGATACCGAGATCACTAGCGCCAGGATCGGCCATTGCGGCCTCATCACGCTCGACCGGCCGCGGGCGCTTAACGCGTTGACCCGCGAGATGGTCGCGGCGATGGGCGCGGCGCTCGATGATTTCGCGCAAGATCCCGCGATCCGCACCGTCGCCGTGCGTGGCTCCAGCGCGCGGGCCTTTTGCGCCGGCGCCGATATCCGGCGAGTGTATGAACTGGGCAAGGCCGGGCGCTGTGACGAACAGCTCGCCTTCCTGCGCGACGAATATCGCAATTGCTATCGCATCAAGACCTATCCAAAGCCCTATGTCGCGCTGCTCGACGGCATTGTAATGGGCGGCGGCGCCGGTATTTCGGTCAACGGCGCGCATCGCGTCGCCGGCGACAGCATCACCTTCGCGATGCCGGAAACGGCGATTGGCTTCTTCCCGGATGTCGGCGCGACCTATTTTCTGCCGCGCCTGCCGCACAAGATCGGCACCTATCTCGCGATGAGCGCCGGCCGCATCAATCTCGGCGACGTCCTGGCGCTGGGCCTTGCGACAGCGCATGTGCCTTCGGCGCGCTTCGATGCGCTGATCGAGCAGTTTGCCGCGGGCAAGGAGGCTCCGGCGGCGATTACGGCCGAGAGCATCGCGCCGCCGCCGCCGGACTTGTTGAAGGAGCGCGAGGTGATCTCGCGGGCTTTTGCCTTTTCCAACCCGAAGAGAATTTTCACCGCGCTTGCGGATTTCGCGCATCGGGGCTCTATTTTTGCCGAGGAGGCCTTGTCGATCCTGCGCGCGCGCTCCCCGTCGAGCGTCGCCATTGCCTTGAAGCAGATGCAGATTGGCGCCGATCTCGGCTTCGGCGCCGCGCTGAACGTTGAATTCCGCATTGCTGCCAAGATTTTGCGTAGTCATGATTTCTACGAGGGCGTCCGCGTAACGCTGGTCGACAAGGGCGACACGCCATCCTGGCAGCCGCTGTTGATCGAGGACGTGAACGAGGCGGATATCGACGCCTATTTCGAATCCCTGGGCAGCGAGGATCTTATGCTTCCTGCAGGTGTGGCATGAAGTTTTTAGCGCGCCGAGAGCGTGAGGAGAGCGTGGCCGAGCCGGGCGCGGCGATCAAGCTTGGCGCCAAGCCGGCCGCAGCCGCCGCGCAGGTGCAATGGGGCTTGATCCTCGTTATCTTCATGCGCGTGCTGGCGGCGCTCTGGATTTTCCAGGGGCTGGCGGAATGGGCGCTGGTTCTGGTGCCGCAGAACTCCGTGCTTGAGGCGCTGCCGGCGGCGATGGCCGCGGCGGTGATCTTTTTCGCGATCGCCGATCTCGTCGCCGCGGTCGGCCTCTGGCTTGCGACGCCGTGGGGCGGCGCGCTCTGGCTTTTCGCGGCGAGTTCGCAAATCTTCATCGCGATCGCGATCAGGAATTCGATCTCGATGGTCTGGGTGGCGATCGACACCGTCCTAATCGCGTTCTATTTCGTTTTGACCTTCAACGCCGGGCGTGCAGGCGGCCAATACGCGGAATGAAATGCCGCGCCGGCGTGCGCGGGAGCAGAAAATTCCTCGCAGAAAATTTCCGCCGTTTCGCGATCACGCGCATTCATCGTTATCGCATCCTTTCCGACATTCGCGCCGCGCCGCTCGCGCTTTCGCCAATGTGCCATCGCGCGACATAACAAGCAGGCTTAACAGGCTCTGAAATGACGCGGCAAATGTTAAGCTCTTGCGCAGCCCGCGCACGCGCCTTCCTCGGGGTGCTTCAAATTCTTGGTTTCCGCGTAACACATTCTAAAGTTAAGAAAACCGCCGCCTGCCGAGCGGTAAAGTAAAAATCGAATTTATTTCAAGATTGATTCACCGCATTCGCTAAACCTCTGATTCAGTTTGTTGCTTAAACTCGTTTTCATTGGCGCTACTTATAGCTCATTGCTCAGTGAGCCCGCGGCGTAGAGGAGGCTCGTTGTCAGAAGGGATGGGTCATGAACAGCATTCTGAAATCTGAGGTGGTGCCGGCGCGCAGCACCAATCGCGGCGAAGTGAAGCCGGTCTATATCGAGGCTTTGACTCTTGTCGAGCGGCTGCATCGGCGCTTGCTTGATGTCATCAAGGATGAGTTTGATCGGCGCGGCCGTTGCGACGTGAATTCCGTCCAGGCGCTGCTGCTCTACAACATCGGCGACAAGGAATTGACGGCCGGCGAATTGCGCACGCGCGGCTATTATCTCGGCTCGAACGTTTCTTACAACGTCAAGAAGCTCGTCGAGATGGGCTATCTGCATCATGCGCGTTCGCGGCTCGACCGCCGCTCGGTGCGCATCAGCCTGACGCCGAAGGGCAAGGAAGTGCACGACATCGTCACCACGCTTTACGACAAGCACGTGCAGACGGTCGAGCAGATCGGGGGCATTTCGGTCGACGAGTTCAGCCGGCTCAACAATTCGCTCAACCGGCTCGAGCGGTTCTGGACCGACCAGATTCGTTTCCGCCTCTGATCCCTCCGTCTGCGCCGCGCCGCGGCGGGACGCCTGTCCCGCCAGTATTCAAGTGGCGCTCCCGCCCGTTGGGGTGGGGGCGCCGCTTTTGTTTTCAGGCGGTGCGCATCCACCGGGCAAGTCGCGGGCAAGTGCCCGAAAATTATGCGCCTGCAGTCCCGCTCGGCCCCTGCAGCCGCGCCGTTTGCGTCGCGCCACAAAAACGCCGCCCATTTGGTGCCTTTTAACGAAGTGATTTGGCTTGATTTTGCCCGAAAGCTGCTAGGACGGTTTTTCGCGGCAACATCTTGCGGCGGGTATCGAGGGACACAAGGTTTAGACTTCAGGCACGCGCGCCGCGCCTGCTCCTCGATGGCAGATGGCTGGAGAGTGCATTTGGCTAGGTTTTCTGTGCGATTTTCGCCCTCCGGGCTCTCCCTGGCAGGCTGCGGCCTGATTCTGGCGCTGGGAATGCCGACTCTTGCCATTGCGGGCGATGACGGCTTCGGCCAGGCCGAGTGGGCGCAGCAATACGACGACGACGAGCATCTGGCCGTCCATCGTTCCACCACGCCGGTTCTCTCCCAGGCCACGTTCGACGCCACGGCGCTGGCGATTAGCCGCTATCAGGCGATCGTGTCGGGGGGTGGCTGGCTCAATGTGCCGGCGCAACGCGTGCTGCGGCTCGGCTCCCAGAGCGATGTCATCGCGACCTTGCGCCGCCGTCTTGCCGCTTCCGGCGATCTCGACTCGAGCGCGGGCGATTCCCCCGTTTTCGACTCGTTCGTTTATGCCGCCGTCAAACATTTTCAGGCTCGCCACGGGCTCCAGCAGACCGGCATCGTCGACAAGGACACGCTCTCCGCCCTCAACGTGCCGGCCGACGTCCGGCTGCGCCAATTGCAGATCAACCTCGTGCGGCTGAAGGCCTTTTCGGGCAATCTCGGCGACAGGTTCGTGATGGCGAACATCCCGGCGGCAGCGGTCGAGACGGTCGAAAACGGCGTTGTCGCCACCCATCACGTCGCCGGTGTCGGCCGCTTCGACCGCCAGTCGCCGGTGATGATGACGAAGGCGACCGACATCGATTTCAACCCGTTCTGGACCGTCCCGGCCTCGATCATAAAAAAAGACCTGATCCCGCGTATGCAGGCCGACCCGAACTATCTGACAGAGCACAAGATCCGCATTTTCAACAAGGCCGGCAACGAGGTACAGCCGAACCAGATCAACTGGAACTCGGATGACGCGGTCAATTACATGTTCCGCCAGGATCCCGGCTCGGACATCAACGCCCTTGGCGTGGTGCGGATCAACATCCCCAATCCCTATGGCGTCTACATGCATGACACGGCGGAGCGCGGCCTCTTCGGCGACGATTTCCGCTACATCTCCTCGGGCTGCATCCGCGTGCAGGACGTGCGCGACTACGTGGCCTGGCTGCTGAAGGATACGCCCGGCTGGGACCGGCAGCATATCAACGATGTCATCAATTCCGGCCAGCAGGTGACGGTCAAGCTCGAACCGCCGGTGCCGGTTTATTGGGTCTATATCACCGCCTGGGCGACGCCCGACGGCATCGTCCAGTTCCGCGACGACATCTACCAGCGCGACGGGCTTGGCTCGGTCGCTTCGGACTCGATGCAGCCGTCGCAGCTCCTCAAGGAGGAGGAGGCCCTGTCCTCACCGCATCCGCAGGCGCAGCCGGGCGTCAACCGCACCGCCCTGCCGGCGCAGACCCTGCCGGCGATGGACGAGCAATAGGGCCGGCCGCCCCCGATTTTGCGTGCACTGCAACAATGAGGGCCCGCAACTATGGCGGGTTCTCTTCGTCGCAGGCAGGCTGCCTTCACGCTTCGAAAATGACGTGCTAAGGCCATCGGCCAAGCCGCGCCCGCGCGGCCTTTTCTCCGCCGTCTCTCAGGATCCGCGCTCATGACCCGACCCGATGCCAGTGCTCAGTCCGCTTCCAACGCGTTCTTCTCCGCGCCTCTCGGCGAAGCCGATCCGGAGATCGCCGCCGCAATCGAGAAGGAGCTTGGCCGTCAGCGCCACGAAATCGAATTGATCGCCTCGGAGAATATTGTCTCAAAGGCGGTGCTCGATGCGCAGGGCTCGGTCCTCACCAACAAATATGCGGAGGGCTATCCGGGCCGGCGTTATTATGGCGGCTGCCAATATGTCGATATCGTCGAGACGCTGGCGATCGAGCGCATTACGCGGCTCTTCGATTGCAAGTTCGCCAATGTGCAGCCGAACTCCGGCAGCCAGGCCAACCAGGCGGTGTTCCTGGCGCTGCTGCAGCCGGGCGACACCTTCCTCGGCCTCGATCTCGCCGCCGGCGGACATCTGACGCACGGCTCGCCGGTCAATCTCTCCGGCCGCTGGTTCAAGCCTGTCGCCTATGGCGTGCGCCGCGACGACAACCGCATCGACATGGAGCAGGTCGCCCGTCTCGCGCAGGAGCATAAGCCCAAGCTCATCATCGCCGGCGGCTCGGGCTATCCGCGTTTCTGGGATTTCGAGAAGTTCCGCGAGATCGCCGATTCCGTCGGCGCCTATTTCTTCGTCGACATGGCGCATTTCGCCGGCCTCGTGGCGGGCGGCGTGCATCCGTCGCCGTTCCCACACGCGCATGTCGTCACCTCGACGACGCACAAGACCCTGCGCGGTCCGCGCGGCGGCCTCGTCCTCACCAATGATCCGGAGATCGCCAAGAAGATCAATTCGGCGGTGTTTCCCGGCCTGCAGGGCGGTCCACTGATGCATGTCATCGCCGGCAAGGCGGTCGCCTTCGGCGAGGCGCTGAAGCCGAGCTTCAAGGTCTATGCGCGCCAGGTCGTCGAGAACGCCAAGGCGCTCGCCGCGACTCTGGTCGCCGGCGGCTATGCCATCACCTCCGGCGGCACCGACAACCATCTCATGCTGGTCGATCTGCGGCCGAAGAACCTCACCGGCAAGGCCGCCGAGCAGGCGCTGGGCCGTGCCCACATCACCTGCAACAAGAACGGCGTGCCCTTCGACACGGCAAGCCCGATGGTCACCTCCGGCATCCGTCTCGGCACGCCGGCCGGCACCTCGCGCGGCTTCGGCGTCGCGGAGTTCAAGAAGATCGGTGAACTGATCATCGAGACGCTTGATGGCCTGGCCAAGAACGGCGAAGCTGAAAACGGCGCCGTCGAGGCTGCGGTGAAAGCGCAAGTCGAGGAACTGACGCGGCGGTTCCCGATTTACTAGAGCGGGATGCGAAAAAGTGGATACCAGTTTTTCGCGCAAATCCCGCTCTAATTTATTGAAAACGATCGCATTTCGTGCGTTCAGGCTGAACCAGCCTGAACGCATCGCGATCTAAGGAGCCCCGATGCGGTGCCCCTATTGCGGCAGTCTCGAAACCCAGGTGAAGGATTCGCGGCCGACGGAGGACGCCTCGTCCATCCGCCGGCGGCGCGTCTGCCCTGATTGCGGCGGGCGCTTCACCACCTTCGAGCGGGTGCAATTGCGCGAGCTCACCGTCATCAAGAAGACCGGGCGCCGCGTGCCCTTCGATCGCGACAAGCTAATGCGCTCCGTCGAGGTCGCGCTGCGCAAGCGGCCGGTCGATGCCGAGCGGGTCGAGCGCATGGTCTCGGGCATCGTCCGCCAGCTCGAAAACCAGGGCGAGGCGGAAGTGCAGAGCGAGCGGATTGGCGAGCTGGTCATGGAAGGCCTGCGCTCGCTCGACAGCGTGGCCTATGTGCGCTTCGCCTCGGTCTATCGCAACTTTCGCGAGGCGCGCGACTTCCACACGCTGATCGACGAGCTCTCGCAGGCCGATCCGGACGAGCCACCGCCGCCGAAGCCGAAATTATCGACGCGCGCCTGATGTTGCGCGCCCGGCGGACATTCGCATGATGGACGACGCGCGCTTCATGGCCGCCGCGCTCAATTTCGCCCGGCGTGGCCTCGGGCGTGTCGCGCCCAATCCTGCCGTCGGCGCGCTGATCGTCAAGGATGGCGTCGTCATCGGCCGCGGCGCGACCGCGCCGGGCGGGCGGCCGCATGCGGAAGTTCTGGCGCTGAAAGAGGCGGGGCCTGCCGCCGCTGGCGCGACGCTTTATGTGACGCTCGAACCCTGCGCCCATTTCGGCCGCACGCCGCCGTGCGCCGATGCGATTGTCGCGGCGGGTATCGCACGCGTGGTCTCGGCGCTGGAAGACCCAGATCCGCGGGTTGCCGGGCAGGGCCATCAGCGTCTGCGCGCCGCGGGAATCGCGGTCGAAACGGGGCTTCTGGCCGATGCGGCGCGGCGAGCCAATCTCGGCCATATCCTGCGCGTCACTGAGGGGCGGCCGATGGCGACGCTGAAATTGGCCGAAACGGCGGACGGCTTTGCCGCAGGGCCGGCCGGCGCACCGCGCCTCAAGGTTACCGGCGCGGCGGCGGATGGGCGCGTGCATATGCTGCGCGCGCTGCATGATGCGGTGATGGTCGGCGCCGGCACGGTGCGCGCCGACGATCCGCAATTGACCGTACGGCTGCCGGGCCTGGAAGACCGCAAGCCTTTGCGCATCGTGCTCGACTCGCATCTTAGTCTGCCGCCCTCGGCGCAGCTCGTCCAAACAGCGCGGACGCGTCCAACCCTGGTCATCGCGGCGGAAGGCGCTTCGCGGGAGGCCGCGGCGCGGCTCGTTGATGATGGCGTCGAAGTCGTATGGGCGAGGGCCGATGCCGTCGGGCGGATCGACCTCGATGCGGCTCTGACCCTGCTCGGCGCGCGGGGGCTGACGCGGGTTTTCTGCGAGGGCGGCCCGCGCCTCGCCGCGGCGCTGATCGCCCGGAGACTGGCGGACGAAGTGATTATATTCCAAAGTCCCGCGCGTCTCGGACAGACGGGCTTGGCGGCGCTCGATGCGCCAAGCCGCGCGGCGCTCGCCGATCCCGCGCTCTATCGCGCAAGCGGGCAGGCGAGCGCGGGCGAGGACATTATTCGCGAATACGAACGGATCATCTGAATGTTCACG
>JARLIV010000013.1 GCA_031291555.1 Methylovirgula sp.
GTGCCGGAGAAGGCGCAGCCCCCGTGGGTGCAGAACGCCAAGTTGAAGCCGCTGCTGCTCTCGACCGGCGACCAGCTCATGGCACTTCTGCCGGACGATCCAGAAGGCCTTTTGAACAAGCTCAAGAAGGCCAAGCCCGGCGCCAGCGAGGAAGCTGTGCCGGACAGCGATACGGAGGGCAAGCTCAGCCCGACCGGGCCGACGGCAACTCCCGCGCCTGCCCCTGTGGCTCCAGCCGCTCCCGGTGCGGCGCCAGCGCCCGCGCCCAATTCGCCGGCCCAGCCGCCAGCCATCGCGCCCACCCCGGCCCCGGCGCCCAACGACTGATGGCAACGGCCGCGTTAAGGCTTGTTCCCGAACGTCTTTCGGCCCTGACTGGGATCTGCGGGTCGTTTCTTAAACTATTGAGGATATCCAGGTTTAGCTGAATTCCGTTGATCAAAATCGTTGGTATTTGGCGCTGCACATATTATGTGAATGCCGTGACGGTCCGATGAATCGGCTGCGAAGGCGGGGCAGATCCCATGGATGCGGCAAATGAAGTTCTGACCGAGCCGAGCGAGGTCGAAACGGATTGCTTCCCGCTCGATCTTGAGGCCGATCGGCTGCGCGAGGAATGCGGCGTCTTCGGCATATTCGGCCACCCGGCCGCCGCCGCGATTACGGCGCTCGGCCTCCACGCGCTGCAACATCGCGGGCAGGAAGCAGCGGGCATCGTCAGCTTCGACGGCCACAGGTTCAATTCCGAACGCCGGCTCGGCCTCGTCGGCGAACATTTCTCCAAAGCCTCGACCATTGAACGCCTGCCCGGCCGCCGCGCCATCGGCCATGTGCGCTATTCGACCACCGGCGAAACCATTCTGCGCAACGTCCAGCCGCTGTTCAGCGAAATCAGCTCCGGCGGTTTCGCCCTCGCCCACAACGGCAATCTGACCAACGGCCTCACGCTGCGCCACAATCTCATCAACGACGGTGCGATCTTCCAATCGACCAGCGACACCGAGGCCATCCTGCACCTCGTCGCGCGCAGCCGCCGCCCGCGCATCATCGAGCGGTTCATCGAGGCGCTGCGGCAGATCGAGGGCGCCTATTCGCTGGTCTGCCTCACCAACAAGAAACTGATCGGCGCGCGCGACCCGCTCGGCATCCGCCCGCTCGTCCTCGGCGAACTCGACGGCTGCTACATCCTCGCTTCCGAAACCTGCGCGCTCGACATCATCGGCGCGCGCTTCATCCGCGACATCGAAAATGGCGAAGTCGTCGTGATTTCGGAGAGTGGGATCGAAAGCCTCCACCCCTTCCCCAAACGGCCGATGCGGCCGTGCATCTTCGAATACATCTATTTCGCCCGGCCGGACTCGGTCGTCCACGGCCGCTCCGTCTACGAAGTGCGCAAGGCGATGGGCAGGCAGCTCGCGCGTGAAACGGCGCTCGAGGCCGATGTCATCGTTCCGGTGCCGGATTCGGGTGTTCCGGCCGCGCTCGGCTTCTCGCAGGAATCGGGCATTCCCTTCGAGCTCGGCATCATCCGCAATCATTATATCGGCCGCACCTTCATTCAGCCGACGCAATCGATCCGCGAGCATGGCGTGCGTTTGAAACACAGCGCCAACCGCGCCGCGATCGCCGGTAAAAAGATCGTGCTCATCGACGATTCCATCGTCCGCGGCACGACATCGGTGAAGATCGTCCAGATGATGCGCGAGGCGGGGGCGCGCGAAGTCCACTTCCGCATCTCCTCGCCGCCGATCACGCATCCCGATTATTACGGCATCGACACACCCGAGCGCGACAAGCTGCTCGCCGCCACCCATTCGCTCACCGAGATGCGCGACTATATCGGCTGCGACTCGCTCGCCTTCCTCTCGGTCGACGGCCTCTACCGCGCGATGGGCGAGCCGGGCCGCGACCCGGCGCGGCCGCAATTTACCGACCATTGCTTCACCGGCGATTATCCCACCAATCTCACCGACGTTGCCGGCGAGACGAAATCGCAGCTCTCGCTGCTCGCCGAGGCCGGCTGATTCAATAGATTGAGCATGTCCTTCTCGAAAAAGTCGCTCAACTTTTTCGGGACATACTCTTCGATTCATTTCAATCACGGGAAAAGTCATGAGCGAGCAGGATCATTCACGGCCCTTGCTCGGCCGCGTCGCGCTGGTCACGGGCGCTTCGCGCGGCATCGGCCGTGCCGTCGCCCTGGAGCTGGGCCGCGCCGGCGCGCACGTCATCGCGCTCGCCCGCACACAGGGCGCGTTGGAAGAGCTTGACGATGCCATCCGCGCGGGGGGCAACGAGGCGACGCTCGTGCCGTGCGACGTCACCGATTTCGAGGCGCTCGACCGGCTGGGCGCGACGATCTACGAGCGCTGGAAGCGGCTCGATATTTTCGTCGGCAATGCCGGCGAACTCGGCAGTATTTCGCCGCTGCCGCATATCGACCCCGGCACCTGGGAGAAAGTTCTCGCCGTCAACCTCACCGCGAATTGGCGGCTCCTGCGCGCGCTCGATCTGCCGCTGCGCGTGGCGGACGCCGGCCGCGTCGTCCTCATCACCTCGGGCGTTGCGCATCACGTCGAATTCAAGCCCTATTGGGGCGCCTATGCCATCTCAAAGGCGGCGCTCGATGCGCTGGCGCGCACCTATGCGGCGGAGACGGCGACGACATCGAACATCAAAGTCATGCTGGCCAATCCCGGGCCGCTGCGCACGGTGATGCTCGCCAAGGCCATGCCGGGCCTCGACCCGCTGACGCTCAAGACGCCGGAAGATTTCGCGCCGAAGCTGCTGCCGCTCGTGCTGCCGTCCTGGACACAGACCGGCAAGCTCTACGATTTCCCGACCGACAAGGTCTTGCGCTTCGGCGTGCTGGAGCCGGCCTGAATTAATGCGCGCTGACGGTCTTGGCTGCGGGGGCGGGCTTTTTCTTCGCCGCCGACACCGCCTGGAAATGCCGGGTTCGAAGGCCGGCCGCCGCCTCGTTGCGGGCGCCGGCATTCTCCAGCTCATCTTGCATCTGCTGGAGCTGGGTGGAGTTACGCAGCGGCGGCCGCGTCGGCTCGGTGCCACCCGTCGGAATGAATTGAAGCGATTGCTCCGGCGGCCGCGCAGCCCGCACGAAATCGGGCATTTCCGGCACGTCGGTCCAGAGTTTGGAATGCATGATCACGTCGAGCGGCGTACCGCCGCCATAAGGCTGCTGGGGCGCGGGCTGAGCCTGTTGTGCCGCAACGGGGGCGAGCATCAAAATCGTCGAGCACACCATCCCACAAAATATTTGAAATGCCGCGCGCGAAGTCCACATATCTCTCTCGATCCCGACCTAAGGTGCAGTTGCTCTCCCTGCCCGACTCAGACCTATTCCCTAATCCTGGAATAAAGCTCTATCATGGCGTGGTGCGGGCGTGGTTAAAGCAGCGGCGGTCAAAAGGCAGCGGGCGCGCAATCCAAGCCGGAAGCGAGCCCGGGCCGAGGGCACGGTTCAGCCGGCCGCCGGGAGGCTAGCGTCGTTGAGTGAGGCAGTGTTACCGCCAGAGCCGCCCAGACCGGACCTTGAGCCGGTCCTCAAGCCGGCGTCCAAGCCAGCCCCCGCGCCCGCGGCGGCACCCCAAAAGCCGCCGGAAGAGCCGGCGCGGCAGCAGGCCAATGGCACCAATATCGACTTCACCCGGCTCTCAAAAAATCTCGCTGTCCTGATCGAGCAAGGCGGCGAGGTGCTGAGCGCGATCCTGCAGCCGCAGACGGACCATTCGCCCAGCAGCTTCTCGGCCATCGTCGTCGATGCGGTACAGGCCTTTGGCCGCATCGCCGAATATTGGCTCGCCGATCCCCAGCGCATGCTCGAGGCGCGCACTGCCCTCTCCGAGAATTTCCTCGCCCTCTGGGCGCAGACGCTGCGGCGCATGTCCGGCGAAACCGTGCAGCCCGTCGTGCCGGTCGCAGCCGGTGACCGGCGCTTCGCCGCGCCGCAATGGCACGAAAGCCCGCTCTTCGATTTCCTCCGGCAGGCCCATGCCATCGCCACACGATGGGTCGAGGATCTTGTCGCGCGCGCCGAGACCGATCCGATGACGCAGATCAAGGCGCAATTCTACCTGCGCCAGATCGCGAGCGCGCTGTCGCCGGCAAATTTCCTCCCCACCAATCCCGAATTGCTGCACGAAACGCTCGCCTCCAGCGGCGACAATCTCATCCGCGGCATTGCCAACCTCACAGCCGACATCAAGGCGGGCAATGGCGCGCTGCGGATCAAGCAGAGCGATTCCTCGAAGTTCATGCTCGGCGTCAACATGGCCGCGACGCCCGGCAAGGTGATCATCCGCAACGATCTGATGGAGCTGATCCAGTACACACCGACGACCGAGACAGTGTTCAAGCGGCCGCTGCTGATCGTCCCGCCCTGGATCAACAAATACTACATCCTCGATCTCAATCCGGAGAAAAGCTTCGTCCGTTATGCGGTCGAGCAGGGCCACACCGTCTTTCTGATCTCCTGGGTCAATCCCGATGCTCGCCACCGCGACAAGGATTTCGAGGCCTATATCGACGAGAGCATCATGACTGTGCTCGACGTCATCGCCGAGGTGACGGGCGAAACCCAAGTGAACGCGATCGGCTATTGCGTCGGTGGCACATTGCTTGCCATCGCCCTCGCCTATATGGCGCGCCGCAACGACAACCGCATCGCCAGTGCGACTTTCTTCACGACGCAGACCGACTTCGCCGACGCCGGTGATCTGCGTGTCTTCATCGACGAGTCGCAGATTAGCGCGCTCGAAAAGAGCATGGCCGAGAAAGGCTATCTCGACGGCGCCAAGATGGCGAATGTCTTCAACATGCTGCGGCCGAACGACCTGATCTGGTCTTTCGTCGTCAACAATTACATCCGCGGTCAGTCGCCGACGCCATTCGATCTGCTTACCTGGAATTCCGACGCGACGCGGATGACGCCAGCCTGCCATTCCTTCTATCTGCGCAATTGCTATCTCGAAAACAAATTGAGCCGCGGCCGGCTGAAGATCCGCGGCACGCCGGTCTATCTGTGGGATATCGAAATCCCGGTCTACAGCCTGGCGACGCGCGAGGACCATATCGCGCCGGCAAGCTCCATCTTCACCGGGATGAAATTGTTCGGCGGCGACGTGCGTTTCGTCGTCGCCGGCTCCGGCCATATCGCCGGGGTCATCAACCCGCCGGCGAAGCCGAAATATCAATATTGGACGGGCGGTACGCTTTCGGA
>JARLIV010000091.1 GCA_031291555.1 Methylovirgula sp.
CAGAAGCTGCTCGTCAAAGGCGTCGCGCCTTCCTTCAATGCCATCACCATCGACGGCGACACCTCGACCTCCGACACTTTGCTGCTCTTTGCGACCGGCGCCGCCGCCAAGCGCGGCGCACCCGAGATCGACTCGGCGCGCGACCGGCGGCTCAAGGACTTCCGCCGCGCGTTGGATGATGTGCTGCGCGACCTCGCCTTCCAGGTCGTGCGCGACGGCGAGGGCGCGCGTAAGTTTGTTAGCGTGACCGTCGAGGGCGCGGTCTCCAACAAATCGGCCAAGGTGATCGCCAATTCGATTGCCAATTCGCCGCTGGTGAAGACGGCGATCGCCGGCGAGGATGCCAATTGGGGCCGCATCGTCATGGCCGTCGGCAAAGCCGGCGAGCCGGCCGAGCGCGACCGCCTCGCCATCTGGTTCGGCGATATCCGCGTCGCCCACAAGGGATTGCGCGACCCTGGCTACGACGAAGAAAAAGTCTCGGCGCTGATGCGCCTGCCTGAGATCGCGATCCGCGTCAATCTCGGCCTCGGTACCGGCAAGGCGACGGTCTATACCTGCGATCTGACCAAGGAATATGTCGCCATCAACGGCGACTATCGCTCGTAATCAGGCGGCCGCGTTCTCGCCGCCCTCGC
Organism: Methylovirgula sp.; assembly: GCA_031291555.1. Taxonomy (GTDB): domain Bacteria; phylum Pseudomonadota; class Alphaproteobacteria; order Rhizobiales; family Beijerinckiaceae; genus Methylovirgula. Next base: position 639 of record JARLIV010000091.1, read on the forward strand.
TGCCGTAATATGCAATATAGCGGTGCTCGATCTCTGCGACCGGCATGATGGTGAAGACATCGATCGTGCCGAATTGCGGATCGATCACCGCGCCGTCGCCGAATTTCGCGCCGACGCGCAGATAGGCCTTGATGAGCGGCGGCAGAGCGGCGAGGCCCTTGCGCTGATCGATTGCGCCCTTGTCGAGCGCGTTCATCGGCACGGCGCGACCGTCGCTTGGGCGCACCTGCCATTCCGCATCGGCCGAGGCATGGTGATGCAGAAAGCTGAGCGGCAGGGCCAGAGCGAGGGGATTGGTGCCCGGCAGGCTGGCGCAGCCGAACATCACGTCGATGCGATGATGCTGCGCATAGGCCCAAAGACCGCGCCAGAGAAGCTCGATCACGCGCTTCGAGCGATATTTGGCGTGAACGCAGGAGCGGCCGAGTTCGAGAAAATTCTTGCCGGCGTGGCGGGCAAGCAGCGGCGCAATGTCGAATTCGCTCCCGCTATAGAAGCCGCCGTTCTGCGCTGCGACCTCGCCGCGCAACAGCCGGTAGGTGCCGACGATCTTCGGCTTCAGCCGACCGAAGCGGTTGCGGACCGCAAGATCGACGATCAGCAGATGATCGCAGAATTTGTCGAAGCGGCAGATGTCGCGCCGCACCAGCGCCGCGGGGCCATGCGCGACAGCGCCGCCTTCCTCATAAAACACCTTGTAGCGCAGCCGTTGCGCCTTGCGGACTTCCTTGCGGGTGGCGATTCGGATCTCGAAATTGCCGAACCGGCCGAGGACGCGTGGCAAATCGGTCGGGCTTTTGGCCCGCAGGAGGCGGCCCGTCGAAAAGGGTATGACGGTGCCAAAGGCCGGCTCAATTGGCCACATGTTTCGTCGAATCGTCCGCTTGGAATAGTATCGAATGAGGCTAATCAGCCCGAACGAAACTTTGATGACGCGGGCCGCCCGCATCCCCTGCCCCATGTTCTATCGCATTTCACGCTTCGTTTCACGCGGCCTTTTAAGGGTAGAGGTCGGCCTGCGCGCGATCGGGCTCGCGTTGGCGATTTTCATCTCGTTCCTGCTGCTGGCGCCTATTCAATGGGCACTCTTGCGGTTCAAGCCGCGCTTTGGCCGGGTTTTACCGCAGCTGTTCTACGGGACCGTGCTCCGGCTGGTGAAAGTGCGGGTCAAGGTCAGCGGCCGCGTGCCGCAAGAGATGGCCGCGCTGGTTGTCACCAACCACGTCTCCTGGGTCGATATTCCCGCGCTCGGCGCGCTTTTCCCCGCCGCTTTCGTCGCCAAGAGCGAGGTCAGCCGCTGGCCGATCGTCCGCACCTTCGCCCGGCTCGTGAACACGATCTTCGTCGATCGCAACGCCCGCACGAGCATCCCCGCGACCAATGCCGCCATGCTGGCGCAGATCAAGGCGGGCGAGCACGTGGTGCTTTTTCCGGAAGCGACGACCCATGCGGAAGGGCCGCAGCCGTTCCATTCTTCGCATTTCGCCATCGTGGAGGAATTGTTCAAGCTGGGGCCGGGCTATGCGATCCAGCCCATCGCGATTCGCTATTCGTCGACCCATGCCGCCTGGATCGGCGACGACGCGCTGCTGCCGCATGTGCTCGGGTTGATGCGAAGCCCGTCCGTTACCTGCGAACTGATCTTCTGCGAACCCCTGCCGCTCGATGAGCCCATGCCGCGCCGTGCTGTCGCGCAGGCCTGCTTCGAGCGAATCGCTAGCGCGCATGGCAATGCGCCGACAGCGCCTGAAGAGCGCACTTAGGCCTGAACCAGCCCGCGCTTCTTGAGCAAAGGCTCGGGCGAAGCCGGCCGGCCACGGAAGGCCGCGTAAGCCGCCTCCGGATCGGCGCGATTGCCGGCAGCATAGACATGCTGCTTCAGCCGCGCGGCGACCTCCGGCGCGAAAATATCGCCCGCCTCGGTGAAGGCGGCGAAGCCGTCGGCATCGAGCACTTCCGACCAGAGATAGGAATAATAGCCGGACGAATAACCGTCGCCCGCGAAGACGTGGGTGAAATGCGCCAGCCGGTGGCGCATGGCGATGGCCGTGGGCATGCCAAGCTTGGCGAGCGTCTCGCGCTCGAAAGCAATAATGTCGAGATCATCCGCCGCCGGCGCGCTGTGCAGAGCGAGATCGACCAGCGCCGAGGCCGTATATTCGACCGTCAGGAAGCCCTGGTTGAACTGGCGCGCGGCGATGACCTTCTCGATCAAATCCTCCGGCATCGGCGCGCCTGTCTGATGATGGCGCGCGAAGCGGCGCAGGATTTCGCGCTGCTCGAACCAATGTTCGTAAAGCTGCGAGGGAAACTCGACGAAATCCGACGCGACATTGGTGCCAGCGAGCGAGGGAAAGATGACATCGGACAAAAGCCCGTGCAGCGCATGGCCGAATTCGTGGAAGAGCGTGCGCGCATCGTCGAAGCTCAGCAAGCAAGCCTCGCCGGGTGGCGGCTTCACGAAATTCAGCACATTGACGATGATCGGCAGGATTTCGCCATCGAGCTTCTCCTGATCGCGATAGGCGCCCATCCAGGCGCCGCCGTGCTTCGAGGCGCGGGCGAAATAATCCCCGATGAAGAGACCGACGGCGCGGCCCTCCCCGTCGCGCACGGCCCAGGCGCGCGCATCGGGATGATAGAGCGCGATATCCTTGCGTTCCTCGAACGTCAGGCGAAAAAGCTGCCCGGCGGTGTAGAAGACCGCCGCGATCATCTGCTCAAGCGGCAGATAAGGCTTGAAGGCGGCCTCATCGAGATCGAATTCGGCCTTGCGGCGCTTCTCGGCATAATAGCGCCAGTCCCAGGGCTGAAGCGCGAAATTGCCGCCCTCGGCCGCGACAAGATCTTGCAGAGCCGCCTGCTCGCGCAAGGCGCGGGCGCGCCCGCGCGTCCAGACTTCGTCGAGCAGGTTCTGCGCCGCGGCTGGGCTTTTGGCCATCAGATCAGCGAGGCGAAATTCGGCGAAGCTCTCATGGCCGAGAAGCCGCGCCTTTTCCTGGCGCAGCTTCACCATCTCCGCGGCGATGGCGCGATTGTCGCTCGCGCCTTCGTTTTCGCCGCGCACGAGCCAAGCGCGAAAGATCTTTTCGCGCAGATCGCGCCGCTGCGACATTTGCAAAAAGGGCTCGACCGACGAGCGCGCCAACGTGATCGCGAATTTGCCTTCGTGTCCGCGCTCCGTCGCGGCGGCCGCAGCCGCGGCGCGCTGCC
>JARLIV010000014.1 GCA_031291555.1 Methylovirgula sp.
AGGACTCTTTGCGGTCAATTATCACATCGTCGGCTCGCCACGGAAACCGACCCTCAACATCAATCCCTTCTCCATCGCGCCCGGCATCCTGCGCAAGATTTTCGGCTCGATCGATCTGACCAATCCCGATAGCGAATCGGAGGCGCCCCCGCCGCCAGGCCAAGACGGCGGGCAATAAGTTCCGATCATCGCGAGCGGAAGCCAAGCAATCCAGAATTTTCTCGAAGGACTTCTGGATTGCTTCGGCGCTTAGGCGCCTCGCAATGATGCCGTGCGTCCCTTCTCCCCGCTTGCGGGGAGAAGGTTAGGATGAGGGGCTGGGTGATTTGCTTCAATATCGTGGCCAATCACCTGGCCCCTCACCCTAACCCTCTCCCCATTCGCGTTCGCTCATGGGGAGAGGGGACTTACTTCGCCGGTTTCAGCAGCACGTGTTTCTTCTTGCCGAGCGAGAGTTTGATCGCGCCGTCGATGAGGTCGCCGGGGCGCAGCAGGGCGCGTTCGTCGGTGACCGTCGCATCGTTGACCTTCAGGCCGCCGCCTTTGATCTGCCGCCGTGCCTCGCCGGTCGAGCCGACAAGCCCTGCCTTGACGAAGGCCGCGAGCACGCCGAGGCCGCCGTCAATTTCCTGCCGCGCGACATCGATGCTCGGCAGGCTCGCGGCGGCGAGACCGTCCTCGAAGGTCTGCCGCGCGGTCTCGGCGGCTCGTTCGGCCGCTTCGCGGCCGTGCACCATGGCCGTTGCCTCGGTCGCCAATATCTTCTTGGCCTCGTTGATCTCGGCGTCGTGCAGGCGCGCGAGCCGGCCGATCTCTTCCAGCGGCAATTCGGTGAAAAGCTTGAGGAAGCGGGCGACGTCGCCGTCCTCGCAATTGCGCCAATATTGCCAATAGTTGTAGACGGAGAGCATGTTGGCATCGAGCCAGATCGCGCCTTGCGCCGTCTTGCCCATTTTGGCGCCGGAGGCGGTGGCGAGCAGCGGCGAGGTCAGGGCATAAAGCTGCGGCGTGCCGAGCCGGCGGCCGAGGTCGATGCCGGTGACGATATTGCCCCATTGGTCGGAGCCGCCCATCTGCAGCGTGACGCCATAGCGCTTGCTGAGTTCGACGAAATCATAGGCCTGCAGGCACATATAGTTGAATTCGAGGAAGGAGAGCTCGTGCTCGCGCTCGAGCCGCAGCTTGACCGAATCCATCGCCAGCATGCGGTTGACGGAGAAATGCCGGCCGATGTCGCGCAGGAAGTCGATATAGTTGAGGCCGAGCAGCCACTCGGCATTGTCGGCCATGATCGCGTCGTGTTTGCCGGCGCCGAAGCCCAGGAATTTCGAAAACACTTGCTTGATTCCGGCCTTGTTGGCCTCGATCGCCTCCTCCGACAAAAGCTTGCGGCTCTCGTCCTTGCCCGAGGGGTCGCCGACGCGGGTCGTGCCGCCGCCCATCAGCGCGATCGGTTTGCCGCCGGTCTTCTGCAGCCAGCGCAGCATCATGATCTGGACGAGCGAGCCGACATGTAGCGAGGGCGCGGTACAATCGAAGCCGATATAGGCGACGAGATCGCCGCTCCTGGCTTTTTCATCGAGCCCGGCGAGGTCCGAGCACTGGTGCAGGAACCCCCGTGCGGAGAGCACGTGGAGAAAGTCGGATGTCGGGCGGAAGGCTTCGGACACGGGCACCTGCGCGATTAGGAAATGCGCGGCGAACCTACCCCCCGGCAGCGCCGCGTCAAGGGCCGCCGGTTTCGCCGAACACTCGCTTCAGCATGGCGCCGCTCGCGCTCTCGGCAATCTCGCGCAGATAATGGTTCGCGGCTTCGAGCCCCGTGCCGCCGTGGTCGAATTCCGACTGCAGACCGTCGCGCAGGCCCCAGGCGGCAGGCAGGAGGGGGAAGCCTTCCGTCTCGATCCTTTGCTGCGCCTGGGCGATCTGGCGTTCGGAACGGCCGGTCTTCGACAGGATCAGGGCGATCTTGCCGTCGGCGCCCTGGCGGGCAAGCCGCCGGGCAAGCGCGAGCGTCGGGCGCAGATCGTCCTCCGATGTGCCGGTCGGCAGAAAGACGACGGAGCTTTCCTCCGCGACGTCTTTCGTCAGATCGTCGGCGAGGCCGCGCGTATCGGCGACGATGAGGTCGAAACTCTCCTCGGTCTTGCGCAGCTTTTTCAGGCTTTTGAATGGGCGCACATCGATCTCGGGCTCGATATTGCGGCGCAGACGCGCGGCGTTCCATTCGACACAGGTCAATTGCTCAAGGTCGAAATCGGCGAGCAGAACCTTGTGGTCCGCGCGCGCCGCCGCGACGGCGAGAAGGCGCGCCAGGCTGCTTTTGCCCACGCCGCCTTTCTGCCCGATGAAGGAAACGAGGCTCAGCTCTTTCTTCATGCCAAGCGCCCCACATTCTTCTTGTTTGCTCGTTAAGAGCAGGACCTGGCGTTCTCGCGCCGCGCTTGAAATACAAGGGGCATCGCCAGGCGGGCGCAAGTTTTTTTCCAGGGTCTTGAGCGCGCAATCGCTTTTTTACGGTGGATTGTCATAATGGGCGCTTCGAACCGCCCGGAGGGAATATTGGTGACGCGTGCGCTCGGCTTGATGAGCGGAACATCTCTCGACGGGATTGATGTCGCCATCATCGAGACGGATGGCGCGGCGGAGGTTACGCAAGGTCCCGCGCGGTCTTTCTCTTATAGCGATGAGGACCGCGCGCTGCTGCGCGCCGCTTTGGCCGCCGCGCAAGCTTTGCCCGCAGATCCCGCCACGCGCGAGGCGCGTCCCGGCATTCTCGCCGAAGCCGAGCGCCGCGTCACGGCGCGCCATGCCGAGGCCGTACGCGACTTCCTGATCGCGGAAATGATCGATCCGGCCTCCGTCGATATTGTCGGCTTTCACGGCCAGACGGTGATCCATCGCCCGGCCGAGCGCTTTACGGTGCAGATCGGCGACGGCGCGCAGCTCGCGCGGGCGGTCGGCCGGCCGGTGGCTTATGATTTTCGCGCCGCCGATGTCGCGGCGGGCGGGCAGGGCGCGCCGCTGGTGCCCATCTATCATCGCGCGCTGGTCGAGGCGGCGGGCTTCGTGGAGCCTGTCGTTGTCGTCAACATCGGCGGCGTCGCTAATCTCACCTATGTCGATGGCGGCGCGCCGGTTGCCTTTGACACCGGGCCGGGCAATGCGCTGATCGACGACATGATGTTTTCGCGCGCCGGCGAAAAAATGGACAGCGGCGGCGTCACCGCCGCGGCCGGCAAGGTCAATCCCGCCGCGCTGGCCGAACTGCTGGCGCATCCCTATTTCGCTCTGCCGCCGCCGAAATCGCTCGACCGCAATGCGTTTTCGAGCGCCGCCGTCGCCGCGCTGCCGCTTGAGGACGCCGTCGCGACACTCACCGCATTCACCGCGCACAGCATCGCCCGGGCGCTCGAACATCTGCCGAAGGCGCCGAAGCTCGTCGTGCTCGGCGGCGGCGGCGGGCATAATCTGACGCTGCGCTGGCAATTGATGCAACTTCTGCCGTGCGGACTGGTGCTGGCCGAGACGCTCGGCTGGTCGGGTGACGCGCTGGAGGCGCAAGCCTTCGCTTATCTTGCCGTGCGGCGGCTGAAGAACCTGCCGATCACATTCCCGACAACGACAGGTGTCGCGGAGCCCTTGCCGGGCGGTTTGATCGCCGGCGCGGATTGATCGGTCCGCGGATCGGCCTTCACACTAGCATGCGGATTGCAGGCTAGATTGCCGGCATCCCAATTCTCCCGAGCCGCAAGGAGCCGCCATGCCACGCTTGACGCCCATTCCGCCTGCCGAACTCAGCCCCGAGCAGCGGGTGCTCTACGACGATATGAAGGCGGGGATCGAGACGAATTTTAAAGGCTTCACGGCCATTCGCAATGACGGCGCGCTGATCGGGCCGTGGACGGCCTGGCTCACCGAGCCGCAATTCGGCAGAGCGAGCTGGGAACTGGTGCGCGCGCTTGCCGACAAGCCCACGCTGCCGCGCAATGTGCGCGAGATTGCCATTCTGGTGACCGGCGCGCATTTCAAATCGGCTTACGAACTTTACGCGCATGTATTGATCGGCGAGATGCGCGGCCTCTCGGACGAGAAGATCTCGACCATTGTCGCCGGCCAGCGGCCCGTCGATCTGACGCGCGAGGAGGCCGTCGCTTATGATTTCGCCAGCGCGCTCGTCAATGGCGGCACGTTGCCGGAGCTGACCTACCGGACCGCGCTGCAGCTTTTCACCCCGCATGGCGCGGCGGAGCTTTCTTATCTTGTCGGGCTTTATGCGCTGGTGTCGATCACGCTCAACACGTTCGACATTCCGGTGCCGGAGGTTTAGCGCAAATGCGATGTTTCGCATCTGCGCCCGCAATTTCAATGAGTCCTAGGCGCGCTCGGCCGGCTCCGACCGCGTCGGCGTTGGCAGTTTCGGCGGATTGCCAAGGCGGCGGTCGAGATAGATGCCGACTTCCTCGA
>JARLIV010000092.1 GCA_031291555.1 Methylovirgula sp.
CAGCACTTGCCGATAGCCGAGCGTGCCGAGAAGCTGGCTCTGCGCGGCCAGCTTCTGGCCCTGCCGCTCAAGTCCGGCGGTGACGGCGCGGCGGAGGCGCGCCTCCAATCCCGCCAGGCGCTGGCGCGCCGTCGCGGTCTTGTGCGCTTCGAGCCGCGCCCGCCCGGCCAGGGCCGTGCCGAGTCGCAAATGCGCTTGGGCGAGCCGCTGCCGGCGGCGCTCCGCGGTCAGGGAAAGTGCCTGGCGCAGGCGATGCTCCAGAGCTTCGAGCTTTTGCGCGGCGCGGCCCATTTTCGCCTGCGGCGATTGGCTGGCGAGCCGGTGCGCCAGACGCGCCAGCGCGATGTGACGCCGGTCGAGCGCGCCGGCCATGACATTGGCGAGCCGCGCGCTGGTCTGGTCATAGTCCTGGCGCGCGATGGCGAGGAGCGCATCGCCACGGGGTAGGGCGCGGGCCAGGGCACGCCAATCGGCGCGACGCTGGGTGAGAAAGCGCAAGGCCGCATTCGCGTGGCGACGGGAGAGATCGGCGAGCGCGGCCAGCAATTCGCTACGCACCGGCACGGCCTTTTCGGCGGCGCCGGTGGGCGTTGGGGCGCGCAGGTCCGCGACATGATCGAGCAGCGTCCAATCGGTCTCATGGCCGATGGCCGAGATCAGCGGGATGAGGCTGGCCGCTGCCGCCCGCACGACGATCTCCTCATTGAAGCCCCAGAGGTCTTCGAGCGAGCCGCCACCGCGCGCGACGATGAGGACATCCGGGCGCGGTTCGGGCATGGCGTTGAAGCCCTCGATCGCGGCGGCGACTTCGGCAGCGCAGCTCTCGCCCTGCACGCGCACCGGCCAGACGAGGACCGGGCGGGGGAAGCGGTCAGCGATACGGTGGAGAATGTCGCGGATCACTGCGCCCGTCGGTGAGGTGACGACCCCGATCATTGCCGGCAGGAACGGAATGAGCTGCTTGCGCGCCTCATCGAAAAGGCCTTCCGCTGCCAGCTTGCGGCGGCGCTCTTCGAGCAAGGCCATCAGCGCGCCGAGGCCTGCCGGCTCCAGATTTTCGATGACGATCTGATAGGATGATTTGCTCGGATAGGCGGTCACCTTGCCCGAGGCGATGACTTCCAGCCCTTCTTCGGGCTTGACCTTCAGCCGCGCCAGCGTGCCCTTCCAGATCACGGCGTCGATCCGCGCCGTCTCGTCCTTCAGGCTGAAATAGGCATGGCCGGAGGAATGCGGCCCGCGATAATTCGAAATCTCGCCGCGCAGGCGCACGAAGCCGAAGCTTTCTTCGATCGTGCGTTTCAACGCGCCAGCAAGCTCGCCGACGGTGAATTCGGGCGTATTGGTGGTCGGCTTGGCCATTGCGCAAAGATGGCGGCTCCGGACGCGAAAGAAAAGGGCGTCTGGCCCGCGTCTCCCCAGCAAGCTGCGGGTGAGCTTGACGTTCCGCGCCCGCTGCGTCATGTCGCGGCGACGTGAGGGCCGCGGCGATGCGAAATCCGATCCGTCTTTGCAGTGGCGTTCTGCTCGCGTTCGTCGCCGGCTATATCGACACGGCGACCTTTCTGCGCGTCTCGGAACTCTTTTCGGCCCACATTACCGGCAACTTCGTCGTCTTTGCCATCGCGCTCGTGCATGGCGTAAGGGAAGTCGATTGGCTGAAGCTGATCGCTTTGCCGGTCTTTTTTCTCGGCGTGTCGCTGGCGACCTTTCTTTATGATCGGACGGCCGCGCGGATCCGCACGGTTCTTATTTGCGAGCTGGCGCTACTCGGCGGTGCCGGCCTGCTCGCGCTTGTGCCGCAGATGCAGGCCCATGTCGCATGGCTGGCAATGGCGCTGGTGCTTGCCATGGCCTTTCAAAATGCCGCCCACCAATTGGATGTCACGCTCGGCCCGACGAGCGCGGTAATGACGACCAATGCGGCCAAACTTTTTGTCGCTTTGTGGCGCAAGGTGATGTCGCCGCCCGCAGATGTGCCGGCGGTCAAGGCCGATGGCATCGGCGCGCGCGTGCTCTGTTTCGCGGCCGGCTGTGCGGTTTCGGCTTTCGCGACGCATCGCTTCGGCCTGGCCGCGGTGCTGCTGCCTGCGGCATTGGTGGGGCTGGTCGCGGCGGCGCGTAGGTAATAGGCAAGCGGACGAGGATTTTGCATGACGCCTTCGCCCGATCATTACAAAAGCATTCTGCTCTTTCTTGGCACGGCCGCGGTCGTCGCGCCTTTATTCCGGCGGCTGAAGGTCAGCCCGATTTTCGGCTTTCTCGCCGCCGGCTTCTGCCTTGGACCTTATGGCCTTGGCGCGCTTGTCGCCAGCGGCGCGGCGCCCGCGTGGCTCTCGCACATCACGCTCGACAATCTCGACGAGATCACGCCGCTGGCCGAGTTCGGCGTCGTCTTTCTCCTCTTCATGATCGGGCTCGAATTGAGCTTCGAGCGCCTCGTGCATCTGCGTCGCCTCGTCTTCGGCTTCGGCGCCGCGCAGGTTTTCAGCTCGGCGCTGGCGCTCGGCGGCCTCGCGGTGGCGCTGCATCACGCGCCGGCCTCGGCGCTCATCCTCGGCCTCGCGCTTGCGATGTCGTCGACAGCGATCGTCATTCCCGTGCTCGCCGACCGCAAGCGTCTCGCCACGACGTCCGGCCGGACGATCTTCTCGGTGCTGCTGTTCCAGGATTTGATGGTCGCGCCGCTGTTGTTCCTGGTGACAATCCTCGGCGCGCACCACGATCGGTTCGATGCGGTGCTGCTCTACACCGTCTTGCCGGCGTGCCTCGGCTTCGCGGCGGTCGTGCTCATTGGCCGTCTTGTCCTGCGGCCCTTGTTCCATCTCGTCGCCGCGGCCGGCTCGCCCGAGTTCTTCATGGCCGCCTGTCTTTTCGTCGTCATCGGCACCGGCGTCGTTTCGGCGGCCAGCGGGCTTTCAATGGGGCTTGGCGCGCTGATAGCCGGTCTCCTCCTCGCCGAGACTGAATATCGGCGGCAGATCGAGGTGACGATCGAGCCGTTCCAGGGGCTGCTGCTCGGCCTGTTCTTCCTCTCCGTCGGCGCCAGCCTCGATCTTTCGCTCGTCTTCTCCGCGCCGGCGCGCACGCTCGGCCTCGCCGCCGGGTTCATCGCGATCAAGGCCGTTGTGGTCTATGCCGCCGGTCGCCTGTTCCGCTTCGGTCCTAGCGTGGCGCTCGAAACGGCGCTGATGCTTGCGCCGGGCGGTGAATTCGCACTGGTCGTGATCGCGAGCGCCGTAGCCAGCCACGCCCTGGGCACGCAGATCGGCAACGACGCGCTCGTCGCGGTGACGCTCTCGATGTTTACCGTGCCTTTGATGGGGAGTCTCGTCAGCCGGTTGCCGCGGGCGAAACCCGAAGCGGATGCCGACTTGGCCCAGCTTCCGTCCCCGCAGGATGATGGCGCGGCGGGCAAGGCGATCATCGTTGGCTATGGTCGCGTCGGCCAATTGGTCGGCGAGATGCTGAAAGCGCATGCGATTGATTTCATCGCGGTCGAAACCGGCGCCAGCCTCGTCAAGCAATTCCGCCAGCAGGGCGTGGATATTTATTGGGGCAATGCGACCCGCCCCGAGTTCCTCGCGCGCTGCGGCATCGTCAAGGCACGGGCCTTGATCGTGACGGTCGGCGTCGCGCAGGTCTCTGAAGAGATCGTTGCGGCAGCGCGGCAGCTGAGCGCCGACGTGACGATCGTCGCGCGCGCCCGGGATGCGGCGCATGCGCACATGCTTTATGAACTCGGCGTCACCGACGCGGTTCCCGAGACAGTCGAGGCCAGCCTGCAATTGTCGGAGGCCGCGCTTGTCGATATGGGCATCCCGATGGGTCTCGTCATCGCCTCGATCCACGCCAAGCGCGACGAATATCGCAAGGCGCTGCAGCTTGCCGATGGCACGGTAAGGCGCGAATTCCGCGCCCGGCGCCATCGATAATTATATTTGCCGTTGTCAGCGAGAATTCTCCCGATGTTCCCGAATCCTTCGCCTGAGACGATACAGCCGCCGCGCTTCGTCGGCGGTCTGCGCGATCTTGCTGCCGATTACGACGTGATTCTCTGCGATGTCTGGGGCGTCGTTCACAATGGTGTTATCCAATATGAAAAAGCCACCGATGCCTTGCGGCGATTCCGGGAGAAGGGCGGCAGCGTCGTCCTCATCACCAACGCGCCGCGGCCGCGCTGGCGGGTCGTTTCGCTGCTCGACAGATTGAAGGTACCGCACGAAGCCTACGACGGCGCCGTGAGCTCTGGCGATGTGACGGTTTCATTGATCCGCGAGCGCGGCGACCTGCCGCTCGCCTATATCGGCCCGCAGGAGGATGTGGAGATTTTCACCGAGGCAGAAGCGCAGCTCGGTCACAAGCTCAAATTCGTCCGCCTCGATGAGGCGGCTTATGTCGTCTGCATCGGCCTGGAGCAGGCGGAGCGTGAAACCCCGGCGGATTATGAGGCGCGGTTGCGGTTGCTGCGCAGCCACGACGCCGAATTCATCTGCGCCAATCCCGATATCGTCGTCGAGATGGGCGACAGGCTCGTCTATTGCGCCGGGGCTTTGGCCGAGGCCTATGAGGCTCTGGGCGGGCGCGTCATCCAGGCCGGCAAGCCGCATGCGGAGATTTATCGCCGGGCGCTGGCGCTCGCCGCGACGGCGCGGGGCGGGGCGGTCGATCCCGGCCGCGTGCTGGCGATCGGCGATTCGGCGCATACCGACATCAAGGGCGCACAGGCGCAAGGCTTAGCCACGCTGTTCGTGACGAGCGGCATCCACCGGGCGGAGCTGCATGACGAAGCGGGCAGCGGCCCGCTCAATGCGGCGGCTCTGCATCAGTTTGTTGAGAATCTGGATTTCAAGCCGGCGGCGATCGCCACCGAATTGATGTGGTGAGAAGAGAGCTTAGGCGACCGCGGAGGCGGCGGTGAAGACGGAATCGATTTTGGCCTTCAGGGTCGTCGCGTTGAAGGGCTTGACGATATAGTGGTTGACGCCGGCCTTGCGGGCGGCAATCACGTTGTCGGTTTTGGATTCCGCTGTAACCATGATGAAGGGAACTTCGGCGAGATCCTTGTTCTCGCGGACCTTCTGGAGGAGCTGGAAGCCGGTCATCGGCTCCATGTTCCAGTCCGAGATGATCAGCCCGTAGGGCTTTTGCTGGATTTTTTCCAACGCCTCGGCGCCGCTCGACGCCTCATCGACATTGGAAAAGCCAATCTGCGCCAGCAGATTGCGAATGATCCGTACCATCGTCTTGTAATCGTCGACGACGAGGATCGGAAGTGACGGTTCCACAATCATTAAGTGCCTCCGGCCGAACGCGACGGTCGGTTAACAATAAGCTATCGCGCAGCACACGGAGAAAAGCCTCCGTTGGTGCCGCGACAATTAAACGTAACGGCACTTGCCATTCCGTTAATTTGATGCCGCGAAAAGCGGTCGCCGCGCGCAAAGCCATGAGAAAAAATAAAACAATTTTCGCGCGCGTTGCGGCGGCTTGCCGCCCGCGCTTGACGCGCGCGGCGGCGCGCGGCAGGGTCGCGCCCGTCGTTCGGCGGCAATGCGCCGCCTTTTCCGGTTCCTATGGCTATTTCCCCCGCTGTGCCTTCCTCGCCTCGCTTCGTCGTTGCGGTCGATCCCGAGGCGCCGCCGCCGGGGCTCGAGGGCGCGGTCATCGCCATCGGCAATTTTGACGGCGTTCACCGCGGCCATGTCGCGGTGCTCAAGCGCGCCGAGGCTGTTGCCCGCCGGCTCCGCCGGCCCTGCGCCGTGCTCACCTTCGAGCCGCACCCGGCGGATTTTTTCTTTCAGCAAGATACGATCTTCCGGCTGACCCCGCAGGAGACCAAGGCGGTCGCGCTGGCACGCGCGGGCGTCGAGGGGATGATCGTGCTGACGTTCGACGCCGCGCTCGCCGCGATGCCGGCGGAGGATTTCGTTCGCGAGATTCTTGTCCGGCGGCTCAAAGTCGGCGGCGTCGTCGCCGGCTACGATTTTCACTTCGGCCAGGGGCGGCAGGGCACTCCGGCTTTTCTGGTCGAGGCCGGCCGGCGTTATGGTTTTGCGGTCGAGATCGTCGAGCGGATCGCCGCCGATTCCAGCGGCTCGATCGTGCCAGCCTCCTCGACCGAGACGCGCAAGGCGCTCGAAGCCGGCGATGTCGCGCGGGCGCAGACCTTGCTCGGCCATCCCTATTTCGTCATCGCCGAGGTCGTCCATGGCGACAAGCGGGGCCGAAACCTCGGCTTTCCCACCGCCAATCTGCGTCTGCATCACTCGGTGCGGCTGCGGCGCGGCATCTATGCCGTGCGCGTGCGGATCGACGAGACGTGGTATGGCGGCGTCGCGAGCTTCGGCACACGCCCGACATTCGACAATGGCGCGCCGCTGCTCGAAGTCTATGTCTTCGATTTCTCAGGCAGTCTTTACGGCAAGGTGATCGAAGTCGCCTTCGTTCATTTCCTGCGCGACGAATTGAAATTCGAGTCCGTCGAAGCGCTCGTCGCGCAGATCGAGGACGATGCGGCCAAGGCGCGGGCGCTGCTGGCTGATTAAGCCTTCACACGCTTTCCATCGGGATCGGATTTTGGGCGATCTTGGCGATGCCGCGCTCGGCCAGGGCGGCGGCGAGGGCGGGGCTTGGCGCCGCGCCGCTGGTGAACAGCGCGGTATGGCCGGCGGCAGCGCCCGCCGCAGGCGGCAAGCCGAGATCCTCACACAAGACGTGGTCGAGCCGCCGGGCGATCGCCTCGGCCGGATCGACCCAGGCGACAGGCCAGGGTGCGAGCCGCTCGAACTGCGCCAGCAGTAGCGGATAATGCGTGCAGGCGAGCACGATGCAATCGGTCCGCAGGCCGTCCTTTTCCACAAAGCTCGGCGCGATTTCATCGGCAAGCGAAATGTCAGAAACGGGCTCGCCTTTCATGAAGGCTTCGGCGAGGCTGGCGAGCTTGGTCGAGCCGACGAGAGTCACCTCGCAATGGGCGGCATAGGTCCGCACGAGATCGTGCGTATAGTCGCGCGCGACCGTTCCCGGCGTCGCCAGAACGGAAATCAGCTTCGAGGCCGATTGTGCCGCCGCCGGCTTGATCGCCGGCACCGTGCCGATGAAAGGCAGGCGGGGGTAGGCCGCGCGCAGATGCGGCAGCACCAGCGTCGAGGCGGTGTTGCAGGCGATGACGACGGCATCTGGCGCGTAATCCGCGACGAGCCGCGCCATCACCGTGCCGACGCGTCCGATTAAGTCCGGTTCGCTGAGCCGGCCATAGGGAAAACCCGCGTCATCGGCGACGTAGAGGCATTGCGCCTCCGGGCGCTGGCGCATCACTTCCGCGAGGACGGTGAGGCCGCCCAGCCCGGAATCGAAGACGACAACGTGCGGCGGTTTTGGCATAAGGGCTTGGACAGGGCCTTGGGAGAAGCGGCGCCAAGGCCGCGGACGCCCGTTCCTTAACTCTTTCCGGCGCCAAGATCGACCCATTTCGCGCCGCGCCCCGTCGCGCCGGCTCAGTCTTTGGCGTCGGCCTCCGGCTGCGGCTTTTTCTTCGGCTTTTCCGCCCGCGGCCCTTCGACGAGCCGCACGATCATGCCGCGAAAGCTGCGCACATCCTGCTCGGACAGGTTCATGCGGTGGAACATATTGCGCAGATTGTTCTGCATCACCGGCCGCTTCGCCAGAGGGCGGAAGAAGCCGACGCGTTCCAACTCGCCTTCGAGATAGCCGAAAAACGAGAGAATCATCTCGCGTGGCGCGGCCGGGGAGCGTTCCGGCGGCTGGAACGGCGGCGCGCCGCTATGCGCCGCCTTCATCCATTCATAGCCGACGAGAAGCACGGCCTGAGCGAGATTGAGCGAGGCATAGGCGGGATTGACCGGAAAGCTGATGATTTTGTCGGCCAGCGCGACTTCCTCATTGTCGAGGCCGGTGCGCTCCGGGCCGAAGAGCAGGCCGAGCTTTTCGCCAGCCGAGACGCGCGCCGCCGCCTCGGTCATCGCGGCATCGGCTGCCAGCACCGGCTTCAACTGGCCGCGCTCGCGCGCCGTTGTCGCATAGAGGCCGTTGAGATCGGCGACCGCCTCTTCGAGGCTCGAAAATAGCTTCGCTGCTTCGAGCACATGCACAGCGCCTGCGGCGGCAGCATAGGCGCCCTTGCGCAGCGCGCCGGTGCGCGGCCAGCCCTCGCGCGGATTGACGAGGCGCAGATCGCTGAGGCCGAAATTCGCCATGGCTCGCGCGCACATGCCGATGTTCACGGCAAGCTGCGGGCGCACCAGAATCACGGCGGGGCCGCCCGTAAGGCTCGGAATGGTATGATTTGTGCCAGCGCCAGTCATCGCCTCTCTATAGGCGAAGTTTTATCCGAGAGGCGATATTTCCGCAGCCGGAGCCGGCGCAAAGAGATGTCCCGCAGACTCCCGATCCTTGGCCTTTATGCCACTATTGTGGAGCGGCGCAAAGTCCATGGCTGCGCCGCTTTTCGGCCCCAGATGCCGGTGCTATAGGGGCGTTAGCCCGTACGCAATACTGAAGGTTTTGCCATGAACAAGATCAAGGTCGCAAATCCCGTCGTTGAACTCGATGGCGACGAGATGACCCGGATCATCTGGCATCTCATCCGCGACAAGCTGATCCATCCTTATCTCGACATCCGTCTCGACTATTACGATCTCTCGATGGAGAACCGCGACGCGACCAATGATCAGATCACGGTCGAGGCGGCCAATGCGATCAAGAAGTACGGCGTCGGCGTCAAATGCGCCACGATCACGCCGGACGAGGCGCGCGTCAAAGAATTCAATTTGAAGGAAATGTGGAAGTCGCCGAACGGCACGATCCGCAACATTCTGGGCGGCGTCATTTTCCGCGAGCCGATCATCTGCAAGAACGTGCCGCGCCTCGTGCCGGGCTGGACGGCGCCGATCGTCGTCGGCCGCCACGCCTTCGGCGACCAATATCGCGCGACCGACTTCAAAGTGCCGGGCAAGGGCCGGCTCACTATCAAATTCGAAGGCGAGGATGGCACCGTCATCGAGAGGGAGGTGTTCAACTTCCCCGGCGCCGGCGTCGCGATGGCGATGTACAATCTCGACGATTCGATCCGCGATTTTGCCCGCGCCTCGCTGAACTATGGCCTGTTGCGCAAGTTCCCCGTCTATCTCTCGACCAAGAACACGATTCTCAAGGCCTATGACGGCCGCTTCAAGGACATTTTTCAGGATGTCTATGAGAACGAGTTCAGGCAGCAATATCTGGCGGCGCGGCTGACCTATGAGCACCGGCTGATCGACGACATGGTCGCCTCTGCGCTCAAATGGTCGGGCGGCTACGTCTGGGCCTGCAAGAATTACGATGGTGACGTGCAGTCCGATACTGTCGCCCAGGGCTTCGGCTCGCTCGGGCTGATGACCTCGGTGCTGCTGACGCCGGATGGGCTGACCGTTGAGGCCGAGGCCGCGCACGGGACCGTGACGCGGCACTATCGCGAATATCAGAAGGGCCGCGAGACCTCGACGAATTCGATCGCTTCGATCTTCGCCTGGACGCGCGCGCTCGCCCACCGCGCCAAGCTCGACGACAACCCGGAACTTGCCCGTTTCGCCGCGACTTTAGAAAAGGTCTGCGTCGATACCGTCGAATCGGGGTTCATGACCAAGGATCTCGCGCTGCTCGTCGGCGCCGACCAGAAATGGCTCTCGACCACCGGTTTCCTCGACAAGATCAGCGAGAATCTGCTCAGGGCGCTCGAGGCGCAGGCGGCGGCGTGATGCGCTGCGTCAACACTTTCGCAGCTTCGGCGTTGAAAACAGCGAACGAACGCAAAGAGCTTATTGTCTCGACCGACGCATGTCGTTATAAGGCCATCGATTTCGTTTGAGGTGCGGAGAATCTGGACGTGCCGAATGATGCAATCGATGTTGATTACCGCCCGTCTGAAGACGAGCCTTTCATGAACGAAAGGCAGCGCGAGTATTTTCGTCGCAAATTGCTGGCGTGGAAGGAAGACATTTTGCGGGAAAGCCGCGAAACTCTCGTCGTTCTTCAAAACGACAATGAAAATCTTCCCGATCTTGCCGATCGCGCCTCCTCCGAAACAGACCGTTCCATCGAGCTGCGTGCCCGCGATCGGCAACGCAAGCTGATCTCCAAGATCGACGCCGCGCTCGCCCGTATCGAGGATGGGAGCTACGGCTATTGTGAGGAGACAGGCGAGCCGATCTCGCTCAAGCGCCTCGACGCGCGGCCGATCGCGACCTTCTCGATCGAGGCGCAGGAGCGCCACGAGCGCCGCGAAAAGGTCTATCGCGACGGCTGATTCGCCAGGGCACGGCGCCACGAGGCCGCGCCTTCACCGCGCTTTCCTTTCGACACGCTATTTTGGCCCTATGGCGCGCCCCCTGCCGCCAGGCGCGATTGCGTCCTATATGTCACCCAGTCTAGCCTAGCCGGCAGGATGGCTTCGGCTTCGCCGTCGCCCGCACCTCCAGCCCCTCCGGAAAAAGACATGCCCAAATCCGGTATTGCCCAGCTTACGCCAGCTTCGTCGGCGCCCGCCCAGCCCGCGGGCCCCAAGGTGACCAGCGCGAAACTCGCCAATGGTCTTGAGATCGTGGTGATTCCCGACCATCGCGCGCCGGTCGTCACGCATATGGTCTGGTATCGCAACGGCTCGGCCGACGATCCGGCGGGCAAGTCGGGCATCGCGCATTTTCTCGAACATTTGATGTTCAAGGGCACCAAGGACCATCCCGTGGGCGAATTCTCCGAACTCATCGCCGATGTCGGCGGGCAGGAGAATGCGTTCACGTCGAACGATTACACTGCCTATTTCCAGCGCGTGCCGAAGGAGCATTTGCACACCTGCATGGATTATGAGGCCGACCGGATGCAGAACCTCGTCCTGACCGACGAGGTCGTGGCGCCCGAGCGCGACGTGGTGCTGGAAGAGCGGCGGATGCACACCGATTCCGACCCGGCCGATCTCTTGAACGAGGCGGTTCAGTCGGCGCTTTTCACCCGCCATCCTTATGGCCTGCCGGTCATCGGTTGGGCCGACGACATCGCCGGCCTCGGCCGCACCGACGCGCTCGCCTATTACCAGCGCTTCTACACGCCCGAAAATGCCATCCTCATTGTTGCCGGCGATGTCGAGCCGCAAGAGGTCGTCGCGCTCGCGGGCGAAGTCTATGGCAAGATCCCGGCACGCGGCGAGGCGCCAAAGCGCTGGCGCGTGCGCGAGCCGCAGCCGCATGCGCATCGGCTCGTGACTCTCGCCGACGAGAAAGTGGAGCAACCCTCCTATCAAATCTGCTTCTTGGTGCCGTCCTATAAGACGGCGCCGCACGAGGCGGACGCGCTGGAGGTGCTCGCGCATTATCTCGGCGGTGGCCAGGCGAGCCTGTTGTTCAAGACGCTTGTCGTCGAAAAGAAGCTCGCCGTCTCGGTCGGCGCCTATTATGGCGGCACGGCGCTCGACGAGACCCGCTTATACATTTACGGCATGCCGGCGCCTGGTGTCTCGCTCGAGACGCTGGACGAAGAGATCGGCGACATCCTCGCCGGCCTGGCCGAAAAGGGCGCCGACGAAGCCGATGTCGCGCGCGCCAAGTCGCGCCTCGTCGCCGACACGATCTATGCCCAGGACAATCAGGCCACGATGGCGCAATGGTATGGTGCCTCGCTCGCCACCGGCCTGTCGCTCGACGATATTCAGAGCTGGCCGGAGCGGATCGAGGCTGTGAGCGCGGCCGAGGTCGTCAAGGCGGCACGCTGGCTCGACCGGCAACGCGGCGTCACCGGCTTTCTGCTCCCGGCTGGCCGCGACGCCTAGAGCCTTTTCGGTTCTGATGGAATCAGAACCGAGCTCTATGAATCTGTTTCGACGCGTTTTCTTCACGCGAACCGGTGTCCACTTCGCTCGAAAACGCTCTAATTTTCAGGATTTCCGATGACCGACACTTTGAAGACCGAGCCGAAACCCGCAGGCTCCCGTGCCGCGCGCGTGCAGCAGATCGTCTCGCCTGGCGGCATCGCGGCCTGGCTGGTCGAGGACTACACGGTGCCGCTCGTGGCGGTCGAATTCGCCTTTCACGGCGGTGCATCGCAAGACCCTTCGGCGGCGCCCGGCGTCGCGACGCTGCTCGCCGGTCTGCTGGACGAAGGCGCAGGGCCTTACGATTCCGAAGCCTTCCACCGCATCCTCGAGGAATATGCCATCGAGATCAGCTTTTCGGCCGAGCGCGATCTTCTCGTCGGCCGGATGCAGACCCTGGCGCGCAACAAGGCCAAGGCGTTCGAGCTGCTCGCCCTCGCGGTGGCTGAGGCGCGGCTCGATCTCGAACCTTTGGAGCGGGTGAAGAGCCAGATCGCCGCCAGCCTCAAGCGCGAGATCAACGATCCCGATTCGGTCGCCAATCGCGCCTTCCGCCACATCGCCTATGCCGGCCATCCCTATGGCGCGCCGGTGCGCGGCGATCTTGCGACCATCGACTCGTTGTCGCGCTCGCATGTCGCAGATTTTCGCGCCGCCAATCTCGCGCGCGACAATCTCAAGATCGCCGTCGTCGGCGCGATCGACGCGCAAGCGCTCAGCGCCTATCTCGACGATGTCTTCGGCAAGCTGCCGGCGAAAGCCTCGCTGCTGCCGGTGCCCGATATCGCTTTCGCGGGGGTAGGGACGCGCGAGATCGTCGATATCGATCTGCCGCAATCGACGATCCGCTTCGGCCGCCAAGGCATTGGGCGCGAAGACAAGGATTATATCCCCGCGACCGTGGTCAATCACGTGCTCGGCGGCGGCGTCTTCTCGGCGCGGCTCTTCCACGAGGTGCGGGAAAAGCGGGGGCTCGCCTATTCGGTCTATTCGCAGCTCGCGGTGCATGACCATGCGGCTATGCTCTTTGGCGGTACCTCGACCAAAAACGAGCGCGCGGCGGAATCCCTGCAGGTGATCCAAGGCGAAATCCGTAGCCTTGCCGAGGCCGGCCCGCGCGCCGAGGAACTCGACAAGGCGAAGAAATATCTCGTCGGCTCCTATGCGCTGCGCTTTGATTCCTCGACCAAGATCGCCGCGCATCTCGTGCGCCTGCAGGCCGAAGGCTATGGCGTCGATTATCTCGACGCCCGCAACCGGCTGATCGAGGCGGTGACGATGGAAGATGCCCAGCGCGCCGCCAAACGCCTCTTCGGTGACGGCTCCTTGCTTGTCGCGGTCGCCGGGCGGCCTGTGGGGCTGTAAGGGGGGCGCCAAATTTCGGTGCATATCCTTCCCCTGAAAGGGGAAGGTGGCTTGCGAAGCAAGCCGGATGGCGTTTCGAGCAGTGGTGTAGGGGCGAGCCGTTCGGCCCGCTTGGAGAGCTTCATGCCCGTCCGCCGTCTCGATCCCGTGCTTGTCGATCGCATCGCCGCCGGCGAGGTGATTGAGCGCCCGGCCGCCGCCGTGAAGGAGCTTGTCGAGAACGCGCTCGACGCCGGCGCGACCAGGATCGAAATCGCGATTGAATCGGGCGGCCGCCAGCTCATTCGCATCATCGACAACGGGCAGGGCATGAGCGCGGCCGATCTCGATCTCGCGGTCGAGCGCCATGCCACGTCGAAATTGCCGGACGGCGATCTCTCCCACATCGGCACGCTCGGCTTTCGCGGCGAGGCTTTGCCCTCGATCGGCTCGGTCGCTACGCTCGACATTTTTTCCCGCAGCGAGGCGGCGCGCGAAGGCAGCCATATCCGCGTCGATCAGGGCCTCAAGCGCCAGCTTGTCCCCGCCGCCCAGCCACCGGGCACGCGGGTCGAGGTGCGCGCGCTTTTCGCCGCAACGCCGGCGCGGCTCAAATTCCTGAAGAGCGACCGCACCGAGGCGCAGGCTGTCGTCGACGTTATCCAGCGGCTCGCCATGGCGCATCCGCACGTGCGCTTCGCTCTGTCCGGCCCCGAAATTTCTGGCTTCGACTACGCGCCCTGCGCAGCAGATAGCGATGGCCTGCTGCGGCGGCTCACACAAATCCTCGGCAAGGATTTTCAGCCCAATGCTCTGCCGCTTCTGGCCGAGAGGGAGGGCGTGAGACTCTGGGGATTCGCCGGGCTGCCGACCTGGCATCGCGCCAATGCCAGCGGCCAATATTTCTTCGTCAATGGCCGGCCAGTGCGCGACAAGCTCTTCGCCGGGGCGGCGCGCGGCGCTTATGTCGATTATCTGCCGGCCGGACGCTATCCGGCGCTCGTGCTCTTCCTCGCCTGCGATCCGCGCGAGGTGGATGTCAACGTCCATCCGGCGAAGGCGGAAGTGCGATTCCGCGATCCGGGCCTTGTCCGCGGCCTCGTTGTCGGCGCGGTCAGGCAGACGCTGGAAGGCGCACTGCATCGCGCGACGCCCAGCAATGGCGCGGCGGCGCTCGATATGCTGGCGCGCCCGAGGGGCAATGGCTTCGCCGGTTGGCAGCGTCCGCGGTCGGCCGATTGGACGCCGGAGACATCCGTCGCCTATCCCGGCGTCGCCGAGCCGCAAGCGAGCTTTGCCGGCCTCGCGCCCAGCGCCGATGCGCGTGCATCCGCCCCCGCGCCCGAGGCGGTGGAAGCGCCGCTCGGTGCGGCGCGGGCGCAGATCCACGAGACCTATATCATCGCCCAGACGCGCGACGGCCTTGTCGTCGTCGATCAGCATGCGGCGCATGAGCGCCTCGTCTATGAGAAGATGAAGGCCGCGCGCGCGGCGGGCGGAATCGAACGGCAGGTTCTGCTGATCCCGGCCGTGGTCGAAATGG
>JARLIV010000093.1 GCA_031291555.1 Methylovirgula sp.
AGCGGTGGCGATGTTTTCGCGGTCAGCGCCACATGCACGCATTACAGCGGCCCGCTCGCCGAGGGGATCATCGTCGGCGACACGGTACGTTGCCCGTTGCACCATGCCTGTTTCAGCCTGCGCACCGGCGAAGCGCTGCGCGCACCGGCACTCGATCCGATTGCGGCCTGGCGCATCGTCGAGCGCGACGGCAACATCTATGTCACCGAAAAGGTCACGCCCGTCCCCAAGCAGGAGATGAAAGGGCCGGACGTGCCCACCTCCGTCGTCATCATCGGTGGCGGCGCGGCCGGCAACGCGGCTGCGGAAATGCTGCGCGGGGAAGGCTACGCGGGCCCCATCACCTTGCTGAGCGCGGATGATTCCGTGCCGGTCGACCGGCCCAACCTGTCGAAGGATTACCTCGCCGGACAGGCAGAGGAATCCTGGATTCCATTGCGCTCCGCCAAGTTCTACAAGAAACATGGCATCGATCTCGTCCTCAACGCCCGCGTCGCCGCCATCGATCCGGCAGCCAAAACGCTGCGGCTTGAAGACGGCACGGCCCATGCCTACGACAGCCTCTTGCTCGCGACGGGCGCCGAGCCTGTGCATCTCAACATCCCCGGCGCGGATCGCGTCCACTATCTGCGCACGCTCGACGACAGCCGGGCGATTATCGCCGCGGTAGAAAAGGCCAAGCGCGTCGTCATCATCGGCGCGAGCTTCATCGGCCTCGAAGCAGCCGCGGCGCTGCGCGAACGCGGGCTTGAAGTGCATGTCGTCGGCCCTGAGGCCCGCCCACTCGAAAAAATCCTCGGGCCCGAGATCGGCGATTTCATCCGCGCGCTGCACGAGTCGCATGGCGTGATCTTCCATCTCGGCACCAGCGCCACAGCCATCAGCGAGGCCGGTGTCACGCTGGCGAATGGCGCGACCCTCCCAGCCGATCTCATCGTCGCCGGCATCGGCGTGCGCCCGGCGATCGCGCTCGCGCAAGACGCGGGACTCAAGATCGATCGGGGCATCAGCGTCAACGAATATCTCGAAACCAGCGTGCCGGGCATTTTCGCGGCCGGCGATCTCGCGCGCTGGCCGGACCCGTGGAGCGGGCAGAACATACGCGTAGAGCATTGGGTCGTGGCGGAACAGCAGGGCCAGGTCGCGGCACGCAACATCCTGGGCCGCCGCCAGCGCTACGAGTTCGTGCCCTTCTTCTGGAGCCAGCATTACGACCTCTCCATCCGCTATGTCGGCCACGCGGAACATTGGGACCGAACAGCGATCGATGGGAACCTCGCAGCGAAGAACTGCGAGGTCAGTTATTTCAGCAATGGGCGGAAACTGGCGGTGGCAACCATCGGCCGGGACCGCGCCGCTTTGCTCGCGGAGGCTGGCTTTGAAGCTTCGCTGCCTCCCGGCGCGGTATCATAGGCTGCCGCACACCTTTACGCGTCGAGGGAACGTGCGGCGAACTGCCCTAAGCCCGTGTCTCAAGAGAGATTTTTGTGATTACAAAGCGCAAAATCTCGGCTAGCAGACGCGCGGCAGAGGAGATGATGCTTGGTGATGCGTAAAACTTTGATCTTGGCGGCGGGCGGACTGCTCGCACTGACCGCCCCCCTGCGACTGGCGCAGGCTGCGCCGGCGCTCGCGGTCGGGCCGCAATATGATACGACCCACGTCTATGTCGCCGCGGAGAATTTCGAGCGCTTCGTCAAGAGTTTCGTCGCAACGTTCGGCGGCACGACGTCGAAAGAGATCATCGCCAATGTGACGCCGACGCCGAGCACGACCAAATCGCAACTTGTGCGCACGCCGGTCGGCACCTTGTCGGTCTTCGGCTATGTCACGCCGATTCCCGCCCCCTTTGGCGCCGAGCGTAACGGTTTTCTGGTGGCGAATTTCGACGCGGCGGTCGCCGCAGCGCGCGCTGCCGGGGCGGGCTTTATCGTCGCGCCCTTTGAGGACGAGTTCGGCCGCGACGCCGTCATCCAATGGCCGGGGGGCGTCAATATGCAGCTCTACTGGCACGGGGCAGCGCCGCACTATCCCGCCCTCGCCACCGTGCCGGAAAACCGCGTCTATGTCGCACCGGAGCAGGCCGACGCCTTCATCCGCGCCTATCTTGCTTTTTCACAAGGCAAGTTGGTCGAAGATAATCCCAAGGCAGCTGGGAACGAGATCGGCGAGCCGTTCAACACCTTTCGCCGCGTGCTCATCGACTCGCCCTTCGGCAAGACCCTGGTTCTTGCGACCGACGGCCAGCTCCCCTACCCCTGGGGCCGCGAAACCACCGGCTATGAGGTCGCCGATCTCGACGCGACAATCCTCAGGGCCGAGGCGGCCGGCGTCTTCGTCACCGTCGAGCCCTTCAACGCCGCAGGACGGCGCACCGCCTTCTTTGAATTTCCTGGCGGCTACATCGCTGAGGTGCACACCGCCGCGAAGCCCTGACCGTTCCGCCTGCGTTCATTTAGCACATGGCACAGCACAGGCTGGCGGCAACGGCACCGCTGCTTTGAATTGGCCAAATTTTCCGTATTGGCTGGAACAACTTTCGGCAGGCGCACTGCCGGCAGCGGGAGCACATTGCGCGAATGAGAATTCTGCTCAACGATTATTCAGGCCATGCCTTTACTGTCGAACTCGCGCGCGAACTCGCCAAGCGGGGGCACGATGTGCTGCATCTTTCGCTCGGCGATTTCCAAAGCCCGAAGGGCGACCTCGCGCGCAAGCCGGACGATCCCAAGACATTCGAAGTCGAAGCCATCAGCCTCGGCGTGCCGTTCAAGAAATACGATTTCGTCGCGCGACGGCGGCAGGAAATCGAATACGGGCGGCGCGTCACGGCGCGCATCGCAGGCTGGCATCCCGATGTCGTCGTCGGCTGCAACAATCCGCTCGATCCGCAGCGTGTAATCCAGAATTACTGCCGCGCCCGTAATATTTGTTTCGTATTTTGGCTTCAGGACATTTATTCGAACGCGATAAAGGCCGTATTGAAGAAAAAAATTCCAGTTGTTGGTCACGCGATCGGAATTTGGTACGAAGAATTGGAAAAGCGTCTTTTGCGACGTTCGGATCAGGTCATTGCCATTACTGAAGATTTCATCGCCCCTCTCGTCGATTGGAACGTGCCGCGCGAGCGCATCTCCGTCATCGAGAATTGGGCGCCGAAAGACAAAATTCTCATCCTGCCGCGCGACAACCCCTGGAGCCGCGCGCACGATCTCAACGGGAAATTTGTGCTGATGTATTCGGGAACGCTCGGACTGAAGCATAATCCCTCCTTGCTTGTCGCGACGGCCGAGGCCTTCAGGGCCGAGCCGGAGGTTGCTGTCGTCGTCGTGTCCGAAGGCAAATACGCCGACGAAGTGCGCGACACGGCAAAGGCGCGCGGACTTTCCAATCTCACCGTTCTGCCGTTCCAGGACTTCCGCGATTACAGCGCCGTTCTGGCCACGGGCGATGTGATGCTCGCAATGATCGAGCCCGATGCCGCGGTCTATTCCGTTCCCTCAAAGGTCCTCTCTTATCTCTGCGCCGGCAAAGCGATCGTGCTCTCGGCCAACGCGGCAAATCTCGCGGCACGAATCTTGATGCGCTCCGGCGCTGGCTATGTTGTCGCGCCGCAGGACGAAGCTGGTTTTGTGGCTGCAATCCGGCGGTTTTTGAAAGACCCCGAGGCGCGGCACCAAGCGGGCATCGAGGCGCGCGCCTATGCCGACGAGAATTTCGACATCGCCCTGATCGCTGCACGATTCGAGACGATTTTGGCGGGTCGCGTCAGGCCGGCCGTACCGGCTTGAGGGCCGGGCAGATCGAGAAGCACCGTGACTTGCATTATGTTCTACTGGGAGAATTTCGGGCCGACCCACGTTGACCGCTGCGATGCCGTGGCCCGCGCCATGCCGCGCCAGGAAATACTCGGGATCGAGCTCAACCCCGCAAGTTCGACTTATTCCTGGCGGCCGGAAACAGGCCGGCATTTCGTCAAGCGCACGCTCCGCGACGGCGAGGCCAGCTGGGGCGCGCTGCGGACGGCTTTCGAGCTCGTGCGTGTCAGCGTCAGCTCGGGCGCGCGCCATGTGTTCCTATGCCATTATCACGAGCCGAGCGTTCAAATCGCGGCCTTGCTGATGCGCTTGCTCGGCAAGCGCGTCTATCTGCTGCTCGATTCCAAGTTCGACGACCGGCCGCGCTCCATCTGGCGCGAGGCGCTGAAGGCGATCTGGATCTGGCCCTATGTCGGCGCCATCGTCGGCTCGCGGCGCAGCCGCCAATATCTGAGCTTTCTGGGCCTGAGAAATAGGCGGATCGAGAATTATTACGACACGATCTCGGTCGAGCGCATCCGCGGGGCCGCGGGCGTCCCGCCGGCGCCGGCCGGCGTCGATTTCCAGGACCGGCATTTCACCATAATTTCGCGTCTCGTCGCCAAAAAGAATTTGTTTGTGGCGGTCGACGCCTTTGCGCTGTATGTCTCGCGGACCAACCACCCGCGCCGGTTGCGGATTTTCGGCGATGGCGGGCTCGATCAGGAATTGCGCGAACATGTGCGCGAGCTGAACCTGAGCGATCTCGTCACCTTCGAGGGCTTCCAGCAGACCGACGCGGTCAGCCAGGCGCTGGGGTCGACTCTCGTGCTGATACAGTCAAGCTCTGAAGAGCAGTTCGGCTTCTCGATCATCGAGGCTCTGGCCATGGGCGTGCCCGTCATTGTCTCGGAGAATTGCGGCGCGCGCGACGAATTCGTCCGCTCCGGCGTCAACGGCTTTGTCGTACAGCCCGACAATGTCGAGAGCATTGCCTTCTTCCTCGGCAAGCTTGCCTCCGACCAATTGCTCTGGGAGCGTCTTTCCGCCGGCACGGCCGCCTTCGCCGCGGAAGCCGATGCGCAGAGCTTCGCCCAATCCGTCGGGCGGCTGACCGCGAGCGCCTGACACGTGCCACGGCTGCGCAAGGTCGTCTTTCTCTGGGAAAATTTCGGGCCGATGCATGTCGACAGATGCGGTGCGCTGGCCCGCGCGCTCGAGGGTCAGTGGCAGGTCGTCGGCGTGCAATGGACCGGCAAGAGCACGACCTATGATTGGGTCTCGCCCGACGCCAAGAATTTCAGCCTGACCACGCTGTTTCCCGATGCCCAGCCGGGCTCGGTCGGCTTCGCGCGAAAATTATGGCGGACCTTGTCGTTCTGCCTGCGCTCGCAGGCTGATGCGTTTTTCTTCAGCCATTACAATGACCCGGCGATCATCATCACGTCGATGATCCTGGCGCTTATGAACAAGCGCGTCTTCGGCATGCTCCTGTCGAAATTCGACGATTACGACCGCAAGATCCGCTGGGAGGTGTTCAAATCGCTGATCCTGCTCCCCTATGCCGGATTTCTGACCAATCGCGGCCGTTCGGAAGACTATATCCACTTCCTGCGCGGCAACCGGGTGCCGATCGCTTATGGCCACAACACGCTGTCGGTTGGCGAAATCCGCAGCCTCGCAGGCGCGGAGCCAGCACCGGGGGGCATCCCGCATGCCGCGCGCCACTTTACAGCCATCACCCGGCTCGTCCCGAAGAAGAACCTCAACATCCTGATCGAGGCCTATGCGCTGTACCGGCAGGCGGTCGCGGCGCCGCGGCCCTTGCACATCTGCGGCTCCGGCGAGCTCGAAGCCGAACTGCGCGCCAAGATCGCCGCCCTCAAGCTTGGCGATTTCGTCATCCTGCGCGGCTTCCTCCAGCGGCCGGAGATCGCGCATGAACTCGCGCAATCGCTCGCTCTCATCCTGCCGAGCATCGAGGAGCAGTTCGGCAATGTGATCATAGAGGCGCAGGCGATGGGCGTGCCGACGATCATCTCACACAATTGCGGCGCGCTCGAAACGCTGGTGCGCAGCGGCGTCAACGGTTTCGTCGTCGAACCCGACAATCCCGCCGGCCTCGCCTTTTTCATGCAATGGCTGCACGAGGACGAAGACCTGTGGGAGCGCCTCGCCCTGGGCTGCGCGCAATATCTGCCCCGCGCCGATACCCCGGCCTTCGTCGAAGGCGTCATGAAATTGCTATGATCTCACAAGACTTTAGAGCATCGTACCGAAACGTATGGCGCAGTTTTCGAACAGGTCAGACGCCGTTCATAATGCAATTATTAAAAATGGAAGTGCCGCCCGATTTCCAGCGGCGAGGATTTGAATAACGCATGTTCGCCCGCCTACTCCGCGGCATCGGCGCCAACGCCTTCAGCCAAGTGGTCATCATCGGCTTGCAATTGGCGCTCGTCCCGGTGCTCGCGACGCATTGGGGGCTGAAGCTTTACGGCGTCTGGCTGATGCTGTTCACGATCCCGTCCTATCTCGCGCTCGGCGACTTCGGCTTCGCCACCGCCGCCGGCGTCGACATGACGATGAAGGTGGCGCGCGGCGACAAGGCCGGCACACTCGTCACCTATCACAGCGCGCTCGCCGCCATCACCTTCGTCTCGACGACGGTCTTCCTCATCGCCGTTCTCGTCTGTGTCCTGCTGCCCGAACATTGGCTGAGCTTCGGCATACCGGTGAGCCCCGGCGCGATCCGCCTCACCCTGATCCTCATTGTCGGCTACGGGCTGATTTGCCTCGCAAGCAGCCTGCTGATGGCGGGCTTCCGCTGCTCCAGCCTCTATGCGACCGGCGTGATGGGCCAGTCGGTGACACAGCTCGTCGAGGGCTTCGCCTGTATCGTCACGGTCCTGCTCGGCGGCTCGCTCCTAGCCGCGGCGACGGCCTATGTCGTGGCGCGCACGGCTTGCGTCATCGGCCAGGCGCTGATGCTGACCTTCCAAGTGCCTTGGCTGCGCCTCGGCTTTCGCGGCGCCAATCTCGATGAGATCAAGCGGCTGGCCAAGCCGGCGGCGGCGGCGCTGGCGCTGCCTTTCGCCCAAGCCGCCTTTCTACAAGGCACGCCCGTCGTGCTCGGCGCCGCGACCGGCGCCGCCAATGTCCCAATCTTTACGACCGTGCGCACCCTGATCCGCGCCGGCGTGCAGTTCACGACCTTGCTGAACCATGCGCTGATGCCGGAATTCTCGACCGCCGTGGCGCGCGGCGACGCGCGATTGCAGCGGCATTTCCTCTTCGCGACTCTGGTGACGAATGCCGCGATCCTGCTGCCCGGTGGGCTGGTTCTGCTCGTCTTCGGACAGAAGATCATCGCCGTGTGGACGCACGGCACCGTGCATCCGCCCTTCGATCTCATCGCCGTCATGACCGCGGTGATGCTGGTCAACGGCATGTGGCACCCGGTGTCGAACCTGATCCTCGCCGCCAACCGGCACGCCACCTATTCCTACACCTATCTCATCGCCGCGATCGCCAGCGTCGCGCTCTGCTATCCGCTGTCGCTGTGGCGGCAAGCCACAGGCGCCGGCCTGGCGCTGCTGGCACTCGATTGCTTCATGTTCATCGTCGTGATGCGCCTCGCCCATGCGCAGATCATTAGACAAAGCGATGCACCGGGCGCCCCGCAAGAGCAGATTTCGCAAGATCAAATTTCGGATGTGATATGACTCGCAAAGTTGGGGTCTTTCACCCCGGGACACAGCACTCTTGGCAGACGGCGCGCGCGCTGCAAAATGCCGGTCAGCTCGGCTGGTACGCCACCTCGATCTTCTACCGGGCCGACCGCTGGCCCTATCGCGCTGTGCCCTATCTCCCGGCCGAACTGCGCCAGAAGCTCATGGCGGAATTCGGCCGTTTCTATCATCCCGGGCTCGCGCCGGACTCTGTGCGCACCTTCGGCTTTCACGAATGGATCGAGCGCGGGCTTTCCCGCGCCGGCCTGCGGCGTCTGGCGGGGCGCGTCAACATCGCCGGCAACACGGCTTTCGCGAAGTCCGTCTGCCGG
>JARLIV010000094.1 GCA_031291555.1 Methylovirgula sp.
CGTCTTGCACCGTGTCGATACGATCAACGACAAGGCGCGCGCCATCGTCGGCGGCGATCTGTCCGCGCGCTTGCCGCTCGCCGGCACCGGCGACGAGCTCGATCGCCTGGTCGAGAACTTGAACTCGATGCTCGACCGTATCTCGCTGCTCGCGATCGGCCTGCGCGAAGTCTCCGACAATATCGCGCATGATCTCAAGACGCCGCTGACGCGGCTGCGCAGCCGCGCCGAAGAGGCGCTGCAATTCGCGCAATCGCCGGAGGAATATCGCGCCGCACTCGAAAAGGTCATCGAGGAATCCGATTCCCTCATCCGCATCTTCAACGCGCTGTTGATGATCACCCGCGCCGAGGCGGGGGCAGGGCCGGAGAATCTCGTCGATTTCGATGCTGCCGAAGTCGCCCGCGATGTCGGCGAGCTTTATGAGCCGGCGGCGGAGGATCGCGGCCTTTCCCTGGCGGTCAGCACGGAACCGGGCCTGATGCTGCATGGTAGCAGAGAGTTGATCGGCCAGGCCCTCGCCAACCTGGTCGATAATGCCTTGAAATATGGCGCGCCTTTGGGCGCCACCCCCGCAGAGGCGAGCGTCAGCATCGCGGCGAAGCGGCAGGGCGGCCTGATTGAGATCAGTGTCGCTGATCATGGTCCGGGAATTGCGCCCGATGATCGCGAGCGCGTGCAGGAACGTTTTGTACGGCTCGAAAATTCGCGTTCGCGGCCGGGGTCCGGCCTCGGCCTGTCGCTCGCGGCGGCCGTGGCCCGATTGCACAAGGGGACGTTGCGATTTGAGGACAATGCGCCGGGACTCAAGGCGGTGCTGTCATTGCCGGCAGCGGCCTCGCTGCCGCCGAAATTGGCGCTGCCCGCGCCCCGTGGCGAGGCGGCCTGAGAAAGTGCTCTGATATGCAGACCGCGGCGCTGCCGCTCTACGAACAGCTGGTGAAGGCGCCCGAAGTCAGCAATCCGGCTGTCGCGCAGGCGCGGCTCGCCGATTTCGCGGCTGGCGGGCGCGACGCGGCGGCACTTGCGCACGCGCCCGCCGTCGCCGCCTTGCTGCGCGGCATTGCCGATCATTCGCCCTATCTCTGGAAGCTGATCGCCGCCGACCCCGCGCGGCTCTTGCGCTTGCTTTCCGAGGCGCCGGACGCGAGCCTCGCGGCCTGCCTCGACGGGCTCGATGCGGCCGTCCGCGGCGCGGACTCGGAAGCGGCCGCGATGCGCCTCCTGCGCCGCGCCAAGCAGGCGGTGGCGCTGCTTATCGCTCTTGCCGATCTTGGCGGCGCCTGGACGCCGCAGGAGGTGATGGCGGCGCTGACCAAAGCCGCCGATGTCTTCGTCGCGAGCGCGTTGAGCTTCATCCTACGGGATGAGCAGAAGGCCGGACGGCTGCTTCTGCCGGATGCCACCTGCCCGGATGAGGCTTGTGGGCTCGTCATCCTGGCTCTCGGCAAGCACGGCGCCGGGGAGCTCAACTATTCGAGCGACACCGATCTCATCATCCTCTTCGACCCCGCCAGCGCTACGGCCGCGCAGATGGGCGAGTCCGGCGCGGCCTTCGTGCGCATCGCCCGCCGCCTCGTCAAACTCCTGCAAGAGCGGACGGCGGACGGCTATGTCCTGCGCGTCGATCTGCGGCTGCGGCCCGACCCCGGCTCGACCGCCATCGCGATCTCGACACCCGCAGCTTTCTTCTATTACGAATCCTTCGGCCAGAATTGGGAGCGCGCGGCGATGATCAAGGCGCGCCCCATTGCCGGCGACCGCAAGCTCGGGGAAGCCTTTCTCGAACAGCTCACGCCGTTTATCTGGCGCCGCTATTTCGATTATGCGGCGATCGCCGACATCCACGCGATGAAGCGGCAGATCCATGCCGTGCGCGGCCATGCGGAGATCGCGGTCGCGGGCCACGACCTCAAACTGGGGCGCGGCGGCATTCGCGAGATCGAGTTCTTCGTCCAGACACAACAGCTCATCTATGGCGGGCGGCGGCCGCAATTGCGCGGCCGCGCCACTCTGCCGATGCTCGATGAATTGCACGAGCAGGGTCTCGTCAGCCGCGCCGCGCGGGACGATCTGCACGAGGCCTATCTCTATCTGCGCGAGCTGGAGCACCGGCTGCAGATGATCGCCGACGAACAGACCCAACGCCTGCCGGCCGAGGTCCAAGATCTTTCGCGCTTCGCCAATTTCTGCGGCTATGCGACGCTCGCCGATTTTTCCGCGGCGCTCACCCATCATCTCGAACGCGTCGCCGAGCATTATGCGATGCTGTTCGAGACCGCGCCGGGCTTGTCGGCCGCGACGGGCAATCTCGTTTTCACCGGCGTCAGCGACGATCCCGAAACTTTGGAGACATTGACCCGCCTCGGCTTCCAGCGCCCGGCTCTGGTAGCGGAGACAATCCGCGGCTGGCACTTCGGCCGGCGCGTGGGCGTCAGCTCCGAGCGGGCGCGCGAGGTTTTGACCGAACTGATCCCGGCGCTGCTCGAAGCCTTCGCCGAATCCGCCGATCCCGATGCGGCTTTGGCCGCGCTCGATCACGCACTGGCGCAGCGCAGCGCCGCCGTCGAATTGCTGTCGATTCTCAAATCCAATGCCGGTCTGCGGAAATTGTTCGCCGATCTTCTCGGCAGCGCGCCGCGGCTTGCCGAGATCGTCGTCCGCCGCCCGCATGTGCTCGATTCGATGATCGACCGCGATCTCTTGACGGCGCAACTCGGCGACGCGGATTTCGACGCGCGCCTGCGGAGGGTGCTCGCCTCGCACACGGCGATCGAGGACGTGCTCGACGCTTTGCGCGATTTCAGGCAGGAGGAGTCCTTTCTCATCGGCCTGCGGCTCTTGACGGAAAACCTCGCGCCCGACGCTGCGGGCGCGGCCTATGCGGCTCTGGCGGGCGCCGTGGTGCGAGCCTGCCTCTTCCATGTCGAACAGGATTTCGTCACTCGCTTCGGGCAGGTTCCGCAGGGCCGCTGCGTCGTTCTCGGCATGGGCAAGCTCGGCTCGCGCGAGATGACGGCCGCTTCGGACCTCGATCTGATCTTGATCTACGATTTCGACGAAAATAACCCGGAGGCGGACGGCGCCGAGCGGCTACACGCGACGCATTATTACACGCGGCTCTCGCAGCGGCTCATCTCCGGCCTCACCGTGGCGACGCGGCGCGGCCGGCTCTACGATGTCGATATGCGGCTACGCCCCTCGGGACGGAAAGGCCCTGTCGCGTCGCAATTGTCGAGCTTCGTCGCTTATCAGGCCGAGGAAGCCGAGACTTGGGAGCATATGGCGCTGACGCGCGCCCGCGTCATCGCCGGCGATGTGTCGCTGACCGCCGAGGTCGTTGCGGCGCGGGAGAGAATTCTGCGCCGGCCGCCGACGCCGCAATTGCGCAAGGATGTCGCCGAAATGCGCCGCCTCGTCGCCAAGGAAAAGGGCGAGTCGGATCGGCTCGATCTGAAATATGCGGCCGGCGGCCAGATCGATCTCGATTTCCTCGCCCAGTATCTCAGTCTGCGCTCCGCCCACGAGGCGCCGGCCATGCTGGCCACCGCGCCTGCCGACATCATTGTCTGCGCAGGCTCGCTTGGCTTTCTGACGCCGGGCGATAGAGACTGTCTTCTTGCGGCTTATCGGCTTTATACGCAAACCGCACAGGTGCTGCATACGATTCTCGAAGCCGGCGTGCCGTTGGCGCAGGCGAGCGAGCCGGTAAAGCAGCGGCTGGCCACCGCCGCGGGCTTGCCGAGCTTCGCGCAACTCGAAGCCGAGTTTCTCGAAACCGAGGGGCGCGTCAGGGCAATCTTCAAAGCGGTTGTCGGCTGACGAGGGCGTCGGCGCGCTTGACCCCTTGGCGCGCTGCAAGATGGTAATGCGAACTCGCGCGCGGCAGGCGTCGCGCTGTGACGGCGGAATTTACGGCCGGCACCGCGCTGCCGAGCGGCAGATGCACCAGCACGGTCGTGCCCGTGCCTGGCGTCGAGCGAATGCGGATCGTGCCCTCGTGCAGCGCGACCAACGAGTGGGCGATGGCAAGGCCGAGGCCCGATCCTTTCATCCCATTGGCGAGCGGCGCATTCCATTGCTCGAACGGCTTGCCGAGCCGCGGTAAGGCTTCGGGGGCGATGCCGGCCCCGTTGTCCTCGACATAGATGTTCACCGCATCCCGGACGCGGCGCGTGCGGATATTGACGCTGCCATGCTCGGGCGTGAACTTCACCGCATTCTGCAACAGCGCCGCGAGCACCCTCTGGAGAGCGGAGCGGTCGGCGAGCAGTTTCGTCTCGGCCGCGATCTGGCTGGTGATGGTGATCGACTTTTCCCGTGCCGCGGCCACGACTGTCTGCACGGCGTCTGCAATGACCGTATTGATCTCGACCTCGGCCTTGTCCAATTTCACCCGGCCGGCTTCGAGGTGCGACATGTCCAGCACGTCGGTTATGACGCGCAGCAATTGCTGGCCGCCGTCTCTAATATCCTTGCTGTAATCGAGATAGCGAGCCGGCAGCGCGCCGAAGGTCTGTTCGATCATCATGTCCGAGAAGCCGATGATCGCATTGAGCGGCGTGCGCAGCTCGTGGCTCATATTGGCGAGGAATTCGGACTTGGCGCGGCTCGCAGATTCAGCCTCCGCCTTCTGTTCGAGATATTTCTCGGCGAGCTCGGCGAGCTGCTGCGCCTGCAGTTCGAGTTCCTGGCGCGAGGTCCGCAGATCCGCCACCGTTGCCGTCAAGCGGCGCTCGGATTCCAGCAATTGCTCCTGGTGCTGCTTCAGCGCCGTAATGTCGGTGCCGACCGAGACATAGCCGCCGTCCTTGGTGCGGCGCTCGTTGATCTGCAGCCAGCGCCCGTCGTTGAGCCGGGCTTCGTAGGTCTGTGCACCGGTCGCGGGACGCTCGCCAAGCGCGATCTGCGACTGGATGAACGGCGGCGTGCCCAGCGCCATCACATCCCGGTAGGCAAGGCCGGCGGCGATGGCCGCGTCGGGCAAATTGTGGAAACGCTGGAACTTGGAATTGCACATCACCAGCCGATTGTCCCGGTCCCAAAGGACGAAGGCTTCGGATACGGCTTCGAGCGCGTCGCGCAGCCGTATGTCGGCCGTGGCGCTGCGTTCGGCGAGGATTTTCTGCTCGGACGTGTCGATCGCGATGCCGACGAGGTGGGCCGGCGCTTCGGGGGTTTCGCAGACGAGCTCAGCGCGGGCGCGCAGCCACACCCAATGGCCCTTCGCATGACGCATGCGGAACGTGTGGTCGATGGTCTTGGCTTGCGAAGCGGCAAGCATTTCGGCGATTTGGCTCAGGTTGCCGTCGTGTGGATGGACGAGGGCGTTGATCTCGCCGAAGGAGAGGAAGGCGTGCTCGGCCCTCAGGCCCAGCAAGTCGTACATTGAATCCGACCAATAGACGCGACCGCGCGCGAGATCCCAATCCCAGAGGCCGCAGCGGCCACGGTTGAGCGCCGTATCGATGCGGTCGCGAATGCGCCCGCATGCGAGGTCGGCCTTTCGCGCCCGCGCGGACTGCCAAAAATAGGCGGCCGCGACCGAGCAGAGCACCACGATGGTCGCAAGCAGCGCTGCGGCCATGCGCAAGGCGCCGTCACGCCAATCGGCGAGGATGGCGCTGATCGGATGGACGAAGGCGATCTGGCCGAGCGGCGCTTTCAGCGTCCGCACAGTCGCCAAAGCATCCGTTCCGTCGGCGAGATTGATGCGCAGGACGCCAGCGTCTTCGGCCAGCGCCGTCAGCGGCTGGCTCGAGCCGAGACTGTCGGTGAGCGCGCCGCCAAGGTGAAGTTGGCGCGGAAAGGCCGCGACGATCAGTCCTTTGCCGTTGCTGACCAGCACGCGCTGCCCGTGCGTCAGGGCATGCGCGGGCAGGGAGCGCCGCAGCGCTTCGCCCGGGTCATGGTCGCCGCTTTTGTCGAGATCGGCGATCAGATCGGTTGAGGTTGCCGTTGCAACGAGTTCGAGATCGTTGACCGCCGCGGCGATGGCGCGGTCGTGCGCTTCGATCAAGAACATGCAGATTGTCGTGGTCAGGGCGGCGATGAAGACGCCGATGAGGGCTGGAACCGCGAGCCGCAGCATAGGCTCAAGTCGGAGATAGGACGGCTCAGATGTGTCGCGCGGCGATGTCTGGCTCCGCCATTCGCGGAACAGATGTGCGCGCGCGAACAGGTCCGCTGCATCTGCACGGATCATGATGGCCCCCTCAAGAACGATCCGAAGCGATGTGCCGCATCTCTTCGAATCGTGCTCATGAGAATCCGAGCCGGGCAATTTGTCCAGAGATTAATGAAATCTGAAAAGAAAATTGATTAGGCGGGTTAATTCAGCGAGCGTTCGACGATGTCCTTGACGTCGGGCGACAAGCGGCCATGGGCGATGATGCGGCGCAGCGCCGCCTCGGCCAAGCCGCGCCGGCGCGGCTCGAGCGCCCGCCAGCTTTTGAAGGCGCCGAGAATCCGTGCCGCAACCTGCGGGTTCTTCTCGTCGAGCTGCAGCACGATGGCCGCAACGAAATCATAGCCGCTGCCCTCCGGCGCATTGAACTGGGTCTGGTTGCCGGCCGCAAAGGCGCCGATCAAGGCGCGGGCGCGATTGGGGTTCGAGAGCGAGAAGGCCGGGTGATCCATGAGCGTGCGGATGCGCGCGAGCGCGCCCGTTTCGGGGATCGCTGCCTGCAGCGCGAACCATTTGTCGATCGCCAAAGGTTCGTTCTTATAAATCTCGTAATAGACCTCCAGCGCCCGCTCCCGCGGGGGCCCCGCGTGCAGGGCAAGAATCCCGAGGCCGGCGATCTTGTCGGTCATGAAGCGCGCGCGCGTGAATTGCGTTTCCGCCAGCGTCAATCCGTCGGCGTTGGCCGCGGCGTAGAGATCGAGCGCAGCATTGCGCAGGGCGCGGCGCCCGGCGGCGGTCGCATCGGGCGAATAGGCGCCGTCCTCGGCAAGCGACTCACAGAG
Organism: Methylovirgula sp.; assembly: GCA_031291555.1. Taxonomy (GTDB): domain Bacteria; phylum Pseudomonadota; class Alphaproteobacteria; order Rhizobiales; family Beijerinckiaceae; genus Methylovirgula. The sequence goes on from JARLIV010000094.1 coordinate 6,970, forward strand.
CGCGCGTAGCTCGGCGGCGAGCCCCGTGCCGATCGCTTCGCGCAGCGCCTTGCGGGCGGCGAAGATCGCATCCGGATCGACATTGGTTCCGATTTCGCGCGCGACGTCGGCCTCGCCGGGCAGTGTTATGACCTGTGCGGCGAAGGCGGGATCGGCGGCGCTCGTCCTCAACACATGCCGCAAGGCCTCGATGAAACGCGGATCCGATTCAGCTTCGCCGCCGGCGCGGATGCGCTCGACCGAGCGCAGCAGCAGCCGGGTCGCATAGGTCTGCGAAGCCTGCCAGCGGTTGAAGCTGTCGCTGTCATGGGCGGTTTGGGCAATGAGATCGTCCTCGCTCGCCGCGTAGCTGAGGCTAACGGGCGCGGAGAAGCCGCGTAGTAGTGAGACGACAGGCCGCTGCGGCAGAGCGTGAAACGTCAGACGCCGCTGCGGTTCGGCCAATTCGATCACGCCGGTCGCGAGCTCATGCGGGCTCGCACCGTCCTGCGGGCCGGTGACGAGATCGAAAATCTTGCCGTCATGGCTCAGCAGGCCGAGTTCGATCGGGATTAAAAAAGGCAGCTTTTCATCCTGGCCCGGCGTCTTCTTGCAACTTTGCTTGACATCGAGCGTGAGGGCCTGCGCGGCTTTGTCATAGTGCGCTTCGATCTCGACAAGCGGCGTGCCGGCCTGGCTGTACCAGCGGAAGAATTGCTTGAGATCGCGGCCCGAGACCTCAGCGAAACAGGCGATGAATTGCTCGACGGTCGCGGCGGTGCCGTCATAGCGCGCAAAATAGAGGTCCATGCCGGCGCGGAATGCCTTCGCGCCGATCAGCACCTTCAGCATGCGGATGAGCTCGGCGCCTTTCTCATAGACGGTCGCCGTGTAGAAGTTGTTGATCTCGTAATAGGAATCCGGCCGCACATTATGCGCGAGGGGCCCCGCGTCCTCGGGGAATTGCTGCGCCCGCAAGGTGCGCACGTCGGCGATGCGCCGCACCGGGCGCGAGCGCATGTCGGCGGAGAATTCGTGGTCGCGGAAGACGGTCAGCCCCTCTTTGAGGCAGAGCTGAAACCAGTCGCGGCAAGTGATGCGGTTGCCGGTCCAATTATGGAAATATTCATGCGCGATCACCGCCTCGATCTGCGCATAATCGGTGTCGGTCGCGGTCTCAGGCGAGGCAAGAATATATTTGTCGTTGAAGACGTTGAGGCCCTTGTTCTCCATCGCGCCCATGTTGAAGTCGGACACGGCGACAATGTTGAACACGTCGAGGTCGTATTCGCGGCCGAAGACCTCTTCATCCCAGCGCATGGCGCGCTTCAAGGCATCCATCGCATAAGTCGCGCTCGGCTCCTTGCCATGCTCGACATAGATGCCGAGTTGCACCTCGCGGCCCGAAGCGGTCACGAACATATCGTGGATCGCCCCGAGATCGCCGCCGACCAAGGCGAAGAGGTAGCAGGGCTTCGGAAACGGATCGTGCCAGACCGCGAAATGGCGTGTCGTGCCCTCGATCGCGCCGGCAGCGCTCCGGTTGCCGTTCGAGAGCAGGATCGGCGCCTCGGCGCGTTCGGCCTCGAGGCGGACGGAATAGACGCTCAAGACGTCCGGCCGGTCGAGGAAATAGGTGATGCGGCGGAAGCCTTCCGCCTCGCATTGGGAGCAATAGGCGGAGCCCGAGCGGTAAAGCCCCATGAGCTGCGTATTGGCGGCCGGGTTCAGCTCGGTCTCGATCTCGAGCGAGAAAGGCTCGTGTGGCGGCCCCGCGATCGTCAGCCGGTCGGGCGTGACGAAATTGGCGTTGATATCGAGCGGCGCGCCGTCGAGCAGGAGGCGCTTCACCTTGAGCCCGTCGCCATCGAGCACCAGATCGGCGCCGGGCCGGCCTTGCGGATTGGGCCGCAGCTTGAGCCGCGCGACGACGCGCGTTGCCTGCCGATCGAGCCTGATATCGAGGTCGACGCGGTCGATGAGATAGTCCGGCGGCCGGTAATCCGCGAGGCGGATGGGTTGGGCAACGTCGGTACGCATCGGGGCCTCGCGGAGCGAAAAGCGGTAGACTCCAGAGGATCATAAGGATTCCCGGCCGGGGCGCAAACGGCGCGGGTTAGATGGCTTTCGCCTCACGGCGGACGATGGCGCGGTCAATCCACGCCGCGGCGCCGACATTGCCGAGGCCGAGCAGCGCGAGCAGAACCGGCTCGGAGAAGCCGAAGAAGCGGCTTTGCAGCATTGACGTCGCGAGTGAGCCGGTGACCATAAACAGGGCGTTCTGAATGTTCACCGCCGCAATCGTGCGGGCGCGCATGTCGGGCGCGGCACGGGCCTGGATCGCCGCGAAGAGCGGCACGACGAAAAGGCCACCACAAAACGCCAGGCCGAAGATCCCCGCTCCGATGGCGATGCCGCGCGCACTCGCGAGGAATTCGGCCAGCGTCGCCTCTTGGCTATGCGGCGCGGCTATGCCGTAAGTGGAGGCCGCCAGCGCGCCAAGAAAGACGGCCATGCCGAGCGCCGCGTGCGGGGCGCGGGCGAGTGTGATGCGCCCGTGCGCCAGCTCCGCCGCCATCAGCGAACCGGCGCCGATGCCGAGCGCGAAAAAGCCGCTGATCGCCGCCTCGACCTCGATGCCGCCGCCAGTCGCCTTGCGGACGGCGACGGGCACCAGCGAGAGCGCGACAGCGCCCGTCAGCCAGAACCATGAGACAGCAAGCCCAGGCCGCCAGAGCTGCAGTTCGGCATGAAGCTCGCGCAGCAGTTCGCCGGTCGAGACAAGAATGTTCCAATGAATGCGCAAGCCGGGCGCGGCCGCGGCCTTGCCGGGAATGTAAAGGCTTGCCGCATAGGCGGCGACGGCAATCACCATGAGCTGGGCGACGACGACGCCGGGCGGAAGGCTCTTGTTCGCCGCGAGCGCGCCGGCGACCAGGCCGAAGAGGATGGCGAGAAAGGTCGCAGATTCGACCAGCGCATTGCCGGCGGGCAATTCCTCGGTTTTCAGATGGTCGGGCAGAAAGCCGTATTTCACCGGGCCGAACAGAGCCGCGATCGTGCCGAGGCCGAAAAGCGCGACATAGAGCAAGGGCAGGGAATTGAACCATACGCCCGCCGCGGCGACGGCCTGGACGAAAATCTCGCCCGTTTTCAGCCAGCGCGCGACGCGGGCCTTGTCATGCGCATCGGCGAGTTCGCCCGCGAGGCCGGAGAGAAACACCGACGGCAGAATGAAAATGCCGATGGCGAGCGTGATCAGCGCTCCGGC
>JARLIV010000095.1 GCA_031291555.1 Methylovirgula sp.
CACTTCGACCGCATATTCGAAGCTGGCGAGATTGTCGGTGTTGACGAAATTGCCGGCGACGCGGACGACGAAGAGATCGCCGCGCGATGTGTCGAACGCATATTCCGGCGCGACGCGCGAATCGGCGCAGCTGAGAATACCGGCGAAAGGATTTTGACCGCCGACAAGCGCCTCACGTTCGGCGACGAAATCATGCCGTTTCGCGACGCCCGCGACATAGCGCCGGTTGCCGCGCTTGAGGCGTGCGAGCGCATCCGCGGGAGAGATGACATTTTGTGGCTTCGGCGGCGGCTTGTCGTCAGCCGCGGCGGCCGGCACTGCGAACATCGCCGCAGCGCCAAGGCCGAGCGCAAGAACGTCGCGACGCACAATCGAATAGTTATGCTTCTGGGCGTTTGCACCGCAGTAGTCGCACATGGGGTTGACTCCAAACTTTAGACCAGACGATCTAACTTACAAGTTTAAGACTCATTTTGAGTGCAACTGTGAAAGCACCTGGCGATGCCAGAGAATCAAAATACCTCATTTTACGAAAAGACTGAACGTGCTTTTCGCCAGCTATTTGACGCCGCGCTTGAAAAGCATGAATTGCACTTCGCAATGTCGTTGATGCCGGAACTTAGAGGAGCGCAGGACTTCGGCTGGAATACTGCGTATGAGGCAGAGACCGCTTTCAATGAATATCTCGATTTTATCGACAAACTCGAAAACGGCCCAATGAAATGCAGGGTCGCCTTGGCGTTTTACAGCCACATTGCCGAGGCAGCCGGTTTCTATGAAGTCCCGAAGAATATGTTGAGAATCGCCGGCGGTGAAAGCCATGTTATTTGGCCATTTAATGATTTGGTAAAAACGCATTCGCAAACCGGTGACACGATAGCGCCGAATGCCAATAAAGTGCTGAGAAATTTAGCTGGCCATTCCAAGGACTTGGGATTTGATGAACTTGCTGAGATTTTTCGTGACGCTTTCGATCCGGACATTCGAAACGGATACGCACACGCCGATTACGTCATCTGGAAGGATGGCTTACGGCTGCCAAAACGGAATGGAGGGCGTCCCCGAAAAATACCGTGGGGTGAATTTGATCGCATTTTTGAGCGCGGGATAAACTTCTTTGCAATACTTAAGCAAGTCGCGACTGAGTACGTTCGATCATATGATCCTCCGAAGAAGATCAAAGCCCGCTTGAATCCCTCCGATCCGGAGATGGGTTGGACAATATATTTCAATCCGAAATCCGGTGCATTTGGCATTGAAGGCGGTTTGGGACACTGAAGGTGTAACCGGACCTTAATTCGCGAACCTGAAATGCAGCACGTCGCCATCGGCGACGACGTAATCCTTGCCCTCGAGGCGGAATTTGCCCGCCTCGCGCGCGCCGGCCTCGCCGTTCGAGGCGACATAATCGTCGAAGGAGATCGTCTCGGCGCGGATGAAGCCCTTCTCGAAATCGGTATGGATCACGGCCGCGGCCTGCGGCGCCCTGGTGCCGACCGGGATCGTCCATGCGCGGGTTTCTTTGGGACCAACCGTGAAATACGTGATGAGGTGTAGCAGCGCATAGCCGGCCCGGATAACGCGATTGAGGCCCGGTTCTTCCAGCCCGACAGCGGCGAGATAGTCCTTCTGCTCTTCCCCCGGTAGCAGCGCGATCTCGCTCTCGATCGCGGCCGAGACGACGACGGCGCCCGCGCCCTCCTCCGCCGCCCGCGCCTTTACCTCCTCGGAATAGGCATTGCCGTTCTCGGCCGCGGCCTCCTCGACATTGCAGACATAAAGGACCGGCTTGGCGCTGAGCAGGCCGAGCATATCGAAGGCTTTGCGCTCCTCCGGCTTGATGGCCGCGAGCCGCGCCGGCCTGCCCTCGCGCAGCAGAGCGAGGCAGCGGTTGACGAGATCAATCGTCTCCTTCGCGTCCTTGTCGCCGCCCTTGGCTTTCTTCTCCAGCGCCGGGGCGCGCTTTTCGAGGCTTTCGAGATCGGCGAGCATCAGCTCCGTCTCGATCGTCTCGATATCGTCGAGCGGCGCGATCTTGCCCGCGACATGGGTGATGTCGTCATCCCCGAAACAGCGCACGACATGGGCGATAGCGTCGCATTCGCGGATATTGGCGAGGAATTGGTTGCCGAGCCCCTCGCCCTTCGAGGCGCCGCGCACGAGCCCGGCGATATCGACGAAGGTGAGCCGCGTCGGGATAATCTCCTTGGAATGGGCGATGCCGGCCAGCACTTCGAGACGCGGATCGGGCACCGCCACGTCGCCGACGTTCGGCTCGATCGTGCAAAAGGGATAATTTGCCGCCTGCGCCGCCGCCGTCTGCGTCAAGGCGTTGAAAAGCGTCGATTTGCCGACATTCGGCAAACCGACGATACCGCATTTGAAACCCATGAATGTCTCTTCTTTGAAGGAATCGCGCGTCTTTTAGCGCCCAATGCGCGTCATTGCGAGGCGCATCGCGACGAAGCAATCCAGAAAAGCCGGAATTCGTCCAAAATCCTCGGGTCGGCCAAAGGCCGGACCCGTTGGCGCGCTATGACGGTTGCGGCTATTCCGCCGCCGCGCTGCGGCCGTTGAGCGCCTGCGCGCCGATTTCAAATTGCATCCGCGCGAGCCGGGCATAGAGCCCATCCTTGGCGACGAGCTGGGCGTGGGTGCCCTCTTCGACGATGCGGCCGGCCTCCAGAACCAGGATGCGATCAGCCGAAAGAACCGTCGCCAGCCGGTGGGCGATGACCAGCGTCGTACGGCCGGCTTTCAACTCCTTCAGCGCCGTCTGAACCAGCCGTTCACTCGCGGCGTCGAGGGCGGAGGTCGCCTCGTCGAGCAGCAAGACGGGCGATTCCCGCAATATGGCGCGGGCGATGGCCAGCCGTTGGCGCTCGCCGCCGGAAAGGGTGACACCACGCTCGCCGATCTTGGTCGCATAGCCATGCGCGGAGGTGGCAATGAAATCCTGCGCCGCAGCCTTTCGCGCCGCGGCCTCCACCGCCGCTTCGCTGGCCCCCGGCGCGCCGTAACGGATGTTGTCGGTGAAACTCGCCGCGAAAATCACCGGATCCTGCGGCACGAGCGAGATGCGCTTGCGCAGCTCCGCAGGATCGACCGTTTTGATGTCGACGCCATCGAATTCGACCTGACCGGCCGACGGATCGTAGAACCGCAGCAAGAGCTGGAAAATCGTCGACTTGCCGGCCCCGCTCGGGCCGACGATGGCGACCGTTTCGCCGGGCGCGACCC
>JARLIV010000096.1 GCA_031291555.1 Methylovirgula sp.
CGAATCCGGCGGCGCCTATTGCCCCTCGGGGCTTTATCGCGACCGCGCCATTCTGCTGGGCTATGCCGCGCTCAGGCAGCGCGAGATTATTCGCGCGGTTGATATCATGACACGCACAGTGAGCGACGAACTGCAAATCGCGCGGCGTGCGATCTTGGTCTAAAACGCAATAGGGCGCCCAAATGGGCGCCCTTTCGCTTTCCAAAGCGCGGAAATTTCTATGCGCGTTTATTGATGTGATGGGACATTTTGTCGGCCGCATCCTTTAGCGCAGATTTGGCGTCGCCGACGGCTTTCTGCACATGGCCCTTGAGTTCCTGCGCCGCACCTTCGGCCTGAAGCCGCTCGGAACCGACGGCTTTGCCGACGCTGCGCTTGACATGGCCCGCGGTTTCGTTGGCGAGGCCTTTGATCTTGTCCGTAGAGCTGCTCATAATCTCGCACTCCTGCAGAGTTGGGGAGGGAGAAACGGCTCAGGACAAGAAGAGTTCCGGAAATTCGCCGGCGCCGATCAAAGGTTGCGAAGATTTCATGCGAGCGTAAACGTCGCCGGAGCCTCATCGGCCGCCTCGCGCACGATCGGCTCGAGCGCGGCGAAAAGCGCCTCGTCTTCCGGCACGGACGCATTCGGTGTCGTCAGCAAGGTTTCGCCGTAGAAAAGTGAATTGGCGCCAGCCACCATGCAAAGGATTTGCGCTTCGCGGGTGAGGCTTCCGCGCCCGGCCGAAAGCCGGACGACACTGCGCGGCAGAACGATCCGCGCCGTCGCGATCATCCGCACGAATTCGAGCGGATCGACTTTTTCGCGCCCGGCGAGCGGCGTCCCCTCGATCGCCGCCAGCGCATTGATCGGCACGCTTTCGGGATGCGGGTCGAACGCCGCGAGCACGGCCAGCATGGCGGCGCGGTCACGCACGCTTTCGCCCATGCCGATGATGCCGCCGCAGCACATTTCGATGCCGGCGCCTCGCACCGCCTGTAAGGTCGCGAGCCGGTCGTCATAAGTGCGAGTCGAGACGATCTGCGAATAATAATCCGGGCCGGTATCGAGGTTATGGTTATAGGCGGTGAGGCCGGCCTCTTTGAGCCGCTCGGCCTGGCGCTCGTTCAACATGCCGAGCGTTACGCAGGCTTCCATCCCCAATTCACGGACGCCGCGCACCATCTCCAGCACCGAATCGAATTCGGCGCCATCGCGCACCTCGCGCCAAGCGGCGCCCATGCAAAAGCGATCGGCCCCGGCATCCCGCGCACGCTTGGCGAGCGTCAGAACCTCGGCGACCGGCATCAGTGGCGAGCGGGAAAGTTTGACCTCGCGATGGTGCGCGGATTGGGCGCAATAGCCGCAATCCTCCGGGCAGCCGCCGGTCTTGACGCTGAGCAGGCTCGCCTTCTGCACATAATTCGGCGGCTGATAGGCCCGGTGGAGGCGGTTGGCCTCGCCGATCAATTCGAGCAAGGGGCGGTCATGAACGGCGAGGATCTCGTCAACCGTCCAATCGTGGCGGATATCCTGGGGCAAAGCGTCCATCGGCGCAGGTCTAAGGGGAAACCGCCGCAAACACAAGAATGCAGCTAAAACATATATATGACCCGTATTATGCGATAGAAATTGTCGCGCCGCCCGCGCCATCCTATCTAAGGCCCATGCTCCTTTCCCTGGCGCTCGACGCCTTCGCCGAAATCTTCACGCCGCCGTTCCGGCGCGTCCTTTACAAGACGCTCGCTCTGACGGCGCTGCTGCTCGTCTTCGTCTTCGTCGCGGCGGAAACCACGCTCGCGCATGTCCTCGTGCTGCCCTCCCACTGGCTCACGACGGGCGTGACGATCATCGCCGCCCTCGCGCTCCTGATCGGCTTTGCCTTCGCGATCACGCCGGTCTCCTTCGTCGTCGCCGGTTTCTTCTTCGACGAGCTTGCGACCATGATCGAAGCGGACATCGACCCGAAGCATCCAGGCGCGACGCCACCGCTCGGCGCGCAAATGCGGATCGCCGCCGTCTTCGCCGCCCTATCGCTCGCACTTAATATCGTCGCGTTGCTGCTGCTTCTCGTGCCCGGTGTGAATGCGGTGATTTTTCTCCTGGTCAACGCCTATCTGCTCGGCCGCGGCTATTTCGAGCTCGCGGCGCTGCGCTACGGCCGGGTCGAGGATGTTGCCCGCATCCGCCGCGCGCATGAATTGCAGATTTTCCTCGCTGGGCTTCTTGTCGCGGTGCTCGCTGCCGTGCCGCTCGCCAATCTGCTGACGCCGCTGTTCGGCGCCTCGCTCATGGTGCGCCTCCACAATAGACTGGCCGCCGCCCCGGCGCTTCAGCCCTGATCCTGACTTGTAAGCTCCGCCAATTTGGCCTCGAGTGCGACCGGCGCGCCCGCGATATGGACGGATTTGACCCGGCTCGTGCCGCCCGATTCGAGGTGCAGGTTGCTCGGCGCGAGACCGAGAGACTTGGCCAGCAGGCGGATCAGCGCCTCATTCGCAGCACCGGCCTCCGGCAGAGCACGCACGCGCACTTTCAGGACCGCGCGGCCGTCGGCCAGGGCCTCGATCCCGACGATCTCGTCACGCGAGGACTTGGGCGTCAGCCGCACGGCGAGCGCTAGGCCGTCCTTCCGCACCGTCCAGGGGCGCCCACGATCCACTGTCAGGCGCTAGAAAACGTTGGGATAGACGTAGCGCTCGATCAGGTCTTGGACGAGGAAGATCAGCAGCAGCAGGATGACCGGCGAAATATCCAGCCCACCCATCGCCGGCAGGAGATTGCGGATGGGCTTTAGCAGCGGTTCGGTCACCGCATTCAGCGCATTCCAGATCGAGCGCACGAAATCATTGTGCACATTGATCACGTTGAAGGCGATCAGCCATGACATGATTGCCACGATGATGATCACATAAGTGTAGAGTTGCAGAATCAGCAGAAGAACGTCGAGAATCGCGCGCATAGCGGCTCCGGAACCCGCGGGAAGCTTCCGTTTAGCCGGGAGCGGCCCGAGGGGCAAGCCAAGCTCCGGCGCGATCGCCGGCACGGCCGGGACGCCGCCCCTCTTCTGCGCATTGACAGTCGCGGCATGAGGGACGTAAACACCCCGCTGGCCGGGGCTGTAGCTCAGATGGGAGAGCGCTGCAATCGCACTGCAGAGGTCGTGAGTTCGAATCTCATCAGCTCCACCAATAAATTCAACGGCTTATGTGATTCGGCAAAAGCCCAAAATGGCCTAGCAACCAAGTAGCGAGTTCAGGCCACGTGTCGCCCCGCGCGCCAAACAAAAAGGCGCCAGGCAGCTTGTGTCAGGCGCCATTGGGTAGGGCCTGCCGGGTCGAGCAGCATCACGCGGTTTCTTCGTCCTCCTCTTCTTCCTCCACATCAACAAACGCCTCGCTCGGCCAGTAATAAACGGCGCCCCGATCCATGCTGTCGGACTGCATACGCGGCCAGGAATAGTTGCCGATGCCGTGGTGTGTCGCCAACCAATCGCCGACCGCGACGCCAAGCGCGAACGCATCAAGGTCGTCGCCAACAATGGCAAGGCACTCCTTGCCATACATGCCGCGCCCCGAATACGAGCGCACAGTGTAGGCGAAACCTTCGCGCTCGCCCTGAAGAGCCTCAAGGGCCAACTGGAGCGGTTGCTTTACGCTAGTCGTATCCATCGTTTGTCCTCCTGGAGCCATTAGGCGATCCGCTCTGCGCAGCCTCGCGCGGTTTGTCTAGACTACGTTGTTTCCGAACATCGCGCCGCACCGGCTCTATCAGCTCGTCGGCCGCCGCCCTGTGCTCGGGCGGCAGGGCATCCCTGGCGGCCTCGGCCGCTGCAACCATGCCGGGCAGCCATTGCGGCATGGCCGTGGGCCAGCCGCGGCAAATGGCACGCCCGATGAGGCTGCGGAACGTTTGGCCAAGCCATCGGATCGAAAGCGTTTGTTAGGGTGGCTTTTTTCGTCAACGTTGACGGCAAAGCTTGTCGGATGCTGGCTTCACACAAGTAACATCTTTTCGGTGTGTGATGCGGATCCAACGAAGGAGTCGAGGCCATGACGACGCATTTTGAAGACTTCCAAAAGCTCGGCCAAGAGCAACTCGAAACCATGAGTGCGGTAGCAGGTTCGCTTGCGAAGGGTTTCCAAACGATCGCCGCTGAAACAGCGGAATATTCGAAGCGCTCACTCGAAACCAGCAAGTCATATCTGGAGAAGCTCGCGGGTGCCAAATCGCTCGATGATGCTGTTCGGATCCAATCCGAGTACGCAAAGACAGCTTATGAAGACCTGATCGCGCAGACCTCTAAGATTAGCGACCACTACGGCAATCTCGCCAAGGAAGCTTTTAAGCCAGTGGAAGACATCATCGCTAAGAGTCGGTCTGAGCGGCAAGCAGCTTGACGCAGGCTAATCAACGCAAGCCGCTGACCGCAAAACTGACGATGTGCCAGATGCGCGTTTCGCCGTTCTGGATGGCGTGAACGACGCGCGAGGCAATCAGTGCGGTTCTCGGGTCTGAGCGATCTTTGATGCGAGCCGTGCTGAGAGCCTCATCATAGGCTCTCAGCACAAGCGCCTTTCGTTGCGCATCAAGTTTTATATTATTCAATAGGCGGTCGATTGCCATCGCTTGGCTTTCGAAAGCGTAGCGCCGCGCAATCGAAAGGCTAGCCGGGATAATGATCGTGAGCAATGTGAGTGCCGGGCGGATAGGCCCCGGCCTCAAAAGGGAATCGTCATAAAAATGTTATCATGCGCTTGCGCAATGTGACGTTTTATTTGCAGGGATGTCAGGACACTGCCGAGCAGCTAACCGAGCTTATCGATCGAGCAAAAAGACTCGCTGAGCAACGGCGGCGGCTCGGGGTTGCGTATTTTTTAAACTTGGCCGCTGATGCGGCAACGCACGATGAATCCGAGCCCCGGGCGCGTCGAACACGCCTCACGCATTTGCGGCCGAGATGGTCCTGGGACGCCGAGTCGCAAATGATGCGATTGCAACACACCGGTTGAAAACGAGAGCTACAGACGCTCTGCAACCCCAGCGTCACAATCGGAGCTTACACGGGAGGTCCCTCAGTAGGGCGCCTCTTGTGCTCCCGCGCGGCGCCATCCTTGCCTCGCCTGACTTTGCGCTGGCGGGGCATTTTTTCGACTCCACCGTTGATCGAAGGCAAGGCACAGCTCCTGCGAGTTTGTAAACTTTTTCAGTTCATCGGAGGGCGCCGCCATGGAATGGAAATTACAGAGGTTTGACAACGCCATGAATCCGCCGGAGCTAAGCTTCAGTATGCATGAGACCAAAGAAGAAGCTCTGCAAACCGTCCGCGATCATCCACGGGACGGGCGGATGACAAACCGCATTGAGGGGCCGGATGGTGAGGTCATCGACCACGAGGAAATTGTGCAGTGGTGTGAGAAACACCCCGCTTCGATTGAGCAACGCCAAGCCCCTGAAAAGCCTCTCGGCGAGCTTAAGTTAAATCACGGGAAAGTCCTCGAATCCGAAGCAGCTTTTGAACCTGGTCCAACGGAACCGGTTAAGACCGAGCCGCTCTTCGGCGACTTGACGTGGAAACGTAGCGACGAGCGGCCGTGAGCAGGGATTGGCGGCCGCCGTTCGGCAGAAAAGGCCGCTACGCCTTAACGCACGCACGCCCTTCAGACGTACAAGGACCCGTATCTTTTTCGAGCGGCAGTGGCGTCACGGTCTGGGAAGGGAGTCTAGGGACATCCCTCGCGCAGCGGGGAATCCTATGCCGCCTGCCCTTTCGCCTCACGGCGGCGGTCGTGGAGAATCCATTCCGTGTAGCCGTTCGGCTGGATTCGGCCCTTGAAGATCAAATCCTCCGCCGCCTTGAAGGCGGGCCCGTCAAAGGCGGGCGCCATCGGGCGATAGGCCTTGTCGCCGTCGTTCTGCCGGTCGACGACCTGCGCCATCCGCTTCAGCGTATCCGAGACTTGCGATTCGCTGACGATGCCATGCAGCAGCCAATTGGCGACATGCTGGCTCGAAATGCGCAGGGTGGCGCGATCCTCCATCCGCGCAACGTCGTGAATGTCGAGCACTTTGGAGCAGCCGATCCCCTGATCGACCCAGCGCACGACATAGCCGAGAATGCCCTGGCAATTGTTGTCGAGTTCTTCCCGCACTTCGTCCGGCGCGAAATTGCCGCGCGAGACCGGAATAGTCAGCAGATCGGACAATTTCGCCTGCGGGCGGGCGCGCAATTCCTTCTGCCGCTTCACGACATCGACGCGATGATAATGCGTCGCATGCAGCACCGCGGCGGTCGGCGACGGCACCCAGGCGGTATTCGCGCCCGAGGTCAGATGCGGGATCTTGTCGACCAGCATATCGGCCATGCTGTCCGGCATGGCCCACATGCCCTTGCCGATCTGCGCGCGCCCCGGCAAGCCGCAGCGCAGGCCGACATCGACGTTCCAGTCCTCATAGGCGGCAAGCCACTTGGTTTTCTTCATATCCTCCTTGCGGACCATCGGCCCGGCCTCGATCGAGGTATGGATCTCGTCGCCGGTGCGATCGAGGAAGCCGGTGTTGATGAAGACGACGCGATGCTTCGCCGCCGCGATCGCCGCTTTGAGGTTGATTGTCGTGCGCCGCTCCTCGTCCATGATGCCCATTTTGAGCGTGTAGCGCGGCAGGCCGAGAAATTCCTCGACCGAAGCGAAGAAGCGATCGGCGAGCGCGACCTCCGCCGGCCCATGCATCTTCGGCTTCACGATATAGACGGAGCCTTTGGCGCTATTACGCCGGCCCTGCTCGTGCAGATCGTGGATCGCGGCGAGCGAGGTGACGGCGGCATCGAGCAAAGTCTCGGGAATTTGCGCACCATCTGCATCGAGCACGGCGTCGGTCATCATATGATGGCCGACATTGCGCACCAGCAGCAGGCTGCGGCCGGAGAGCGCGAGTGAGGTACCGTCCGGCTGAACATAAAGGCGGTCGTCGGCGAGACGGCGCTCGACCAGGCCGCCGCTCTTCTCGACTTGCGTTGAGATCGTTCCCTGCATCAGGCCGAGAAAATTGCGGTAGAGCGCGACCTTGTCGGCGGCATCGACCGCGGCGACGCTGTCCTCGAGGTCCATGATCGCGGTCAGCGCCGCCTCGACGACGATGTCGGCGACGCCGGCAAGATCGTCGGCGCTGATGCGGCTCTCCCGGTCGATCACGATCTCGACATGCAGGCCGTTGTTGCGCAGAAGCAGCGCGCGGGGAGCCGCGGGATCGCCGCGATAGGCGCGCAACTGATCCGGATTCTGCAATCCCGTTTCACGGCCATCGGCGAGCGTGGCGAGGAGCTTGCCGCCGACGATGCGATAGGCCGTCACCTCGCTATGGCGGGCCCCGGCGAGCGGCGCCGCCGCATCCAGAAATTCGCGCCCCCAGGCGATGACGCGCGCGCCGCGGATTTTGTTATAACCCTTGCCGCGCCCGCCTCCATCGGCCGAGGAAATCGCGTCGGTGCTGTAGAGCGCCTCATAGAGCGAGCCCCAGCGCGCATTGGCGGCGTTCAGAACATAACGCGCGTTCGACACCGGCACGACCAATTGCGGGCCGGGCACCAGCGCGATCTCCTCGTCGACATTCTCGGTCGAAATGGTGAAATCGGCGGGCTCGGGCACGAGATAGCCGATGTCGCGCAGAAATCGCTCGTAATCCGCCGGCTCGAACGGCCGGCCGCGATGACCCACATGATAGGCATCGATCCGCGCCTGCAATTCGTCGCGAATCTTCAATTGGGCGGCGATCTGCGGCGCATATTCGGCGACGAGCCGCTCGAACCCGTCCCAAAAGGCGCTGGCGGCGACACCGGTGCCCGGCAGCGCCTCGCTCTCAATAAAATCGTAAAGCACCTTCGCGACCTTGAGGCCGCCGACCTCTTGATAATCACGCATGGGCAAATCTCCCGGGCGCGCCAAATTCAGACGGAACGACGCTCCGCGAATTTGGCAAAATTCTCCTCGAACAGACCGACGAGCCGCCGCGCTTGCGCAGCATAGGCGTCGGGATCGGGCCAAGCGCGCGCGGGATCGAGAATCTCGTCTGGCACGCCCGGAACATGCAGCGGCACGCTCAGGCCGAAATAGGGCTCCTCGCGGAATTCCGCGCCATCGAGCGCGCCGCTAAGCGCCGCGCGCAGCAACGCCCGCGTATGGGCAATCGAAATGCGCTTGCCCACGCCATAGGCGCCGCCGGTCCAGCCGGTGTTGACGAGCCAGGTCGCCGCTTTGCTCTCGGAGAGATAGCGCCGCAAGAGTTCGCCATAGACCTGCGGCGGGCGCGGCAGGAAGGGCGCGCCGAAGCAGGCGCTGAAGGTCGCGGACGGCTCCCTGCCGAGGCCCTTTTCGGTGCCGGCGACGCGGGCGGTGTAACCGGACAGGAAATGATACATCGCCTGGGCCGGTGTGAGCCGGGCGAGCGGTGGCATCACGCCGAAAGCGTCCGCC
>JARLIV010000097.1 GCA_031291555.1 Methylovirgula sp.
ATTCCGCCGGCCGGCGGCGAAGCCGCCTTGGCGCGTGAAGACGCAACCCCTTGCGTAAGCAAGTGTTTTCGTTTGTAGGCCGGAGTTAAGTCTGGCCCGCGGCGCAAGTCCATGATGCCAACTGGCATCATTGACAGTTTTCCTCCCGAGAAAAGTAATGTCCCTGCAACAACCAAGTAATGCCGCAAAGCGGGACTCTGGACGAAGCGCCTTTGGGTCAAGGCGTGCGTGCCGCCTGTGGCCTAAGGAGCGCCGTGATGACCAGCCTCGCAAACGAACTCGCCATTCCCGAAAAGGGCAAATTGCATAGGTCGATCTCTTGGGTCGGCGCGTTCTGGGTTGCGAGCGGCGTGCCGGCGCTCGTGCTGTTCTCCATCGGCGGTATCGCCGGCACGGCGGGCAATCTCGCTTTTCTCATCTGGGCGGCGTCGATCGCGTTGGGCTTCATCCAATCCTTCACTTACGCGGAAATCGCCGGCCTTTTTCCCAACAAATCGGGCGGCGCTTCGATCTACGGTGCGGCGGCTTGGGTGCGCTATGTCAAGTTCGTCGCTCCACTCTCCGTATGGTGTAATTGGATCGCCTGGAGCCCTGTGCTTTCGCTCGGTTGTTCCATTGCAGCGGCTTATGTTCTGAATGCGCTGGCGCCGGTTCCCTTGGCCCAGAGCCCTGAGGTGACGCAATGGATCGCCGCACATGCGGCGACGCTGCACGGCAGCGCGGCCGATAAGACTGCGGCTGCCATTGCGGCATTGACGCCCGGCGTTCGCAACTGGACGGCTTTCACTCATTCGATCGGGCCGGTCAGCTTCTCCTTCAACGCGTCGTTCTTCATCGGCGCGGTGCTGATGCTGATCGTCTTCGCGATCCAGCATCGCGGCATTCTCGGCACGGCGAACGTGCAGAAGTGGATCGGCCTTGCGGTCATCATTCCGATGGCGATCGTCGGCGTCGTGCCGCTCTTCAACGGCTCGGTACATTGGAGCAATTTCTCGTCGCTCGTCCCGCTCGCCGCGGCCTCGGCACCGCAACTCGGAAGCTGGAATATCACCGGCTGGACGTTGGTGCTGGGCAGCATGTTCATCGCCGCCTGGTCGACCTACGGGTTCGAGACGGCCGTTTGCTATACGAGCGAATTCCGTGATCCCGCCCGCGACACGTTCAAGGCGATCTTCTATTCCGGGCTGCTCTGCATCGCGCTCTTCGTGCTGGTGCCGTTCACTTTCCAAGGTGCGCTGGGCCTGGCGGGCATGCTTGATCCGTCGGTGGTGGATGGCTCCGGCGTTGCGCAGGCCATGGCGCATATGGTCGGCGGCGGCAAGATCATCGAGAGCCTGCTCGTGATGCTGATGATCCTTGCCCTGATTCTGTCGATCATGACGGCCATGGCCGGCTCGTCGCGCACGCTCTATCAGGGCTCGGTCGATGGCTGGCTGCCGCGCTATCTCAGCTTCGTCAATTCGCATGGTGCGCCGACCCGCGCGATGTGGACCGACCTCACGTTCAATCTCATCCTGCTGGCCATTGCCTGCGCCGACGCGACGAGCTTCTTCTTCGTGCTCGCGGTGTCGAACTGCGGCTATATCATCTTCAACTTCCTCAACCTGAACTCAGGCTGGCTGCATCGGATCGATTCCGGCCATGTGCCGCGTCCGTACAAGGCTCCGTCGTGGATCATCGGCCTCGGCGCGCTATTCTCCTTCGTCAATGTCATCTTCATGGGCGCGGGCGCCAAGGTCTGGAACCCGGCGGCGCTGTGGGCGGGCTTGATCGCGGCTGCGCTCATCATCCCCGTCTTCGCCTATCGGCACTACGTTCAGGACGGCGGCAAGTTCCCGCATGAAATGCTCGAAGATCTGCAAGTCGGCAACAGCGCCACGCTCCCTGAGAAAAAGGCGGGGATCCTTCCCTATGTCACGCTAGCCGCTGGCGTGGTGACGCTGCTCGTCGCCAATTGGTTTTTCAAGCTCTGACAAACGAGAAAAGGCAAGGGAGCCCTGCATGAACACGCATGTCTATTCGCGGCAGTCGGTCCTCAACGATCGGCACCGCGCGCTCGGAACGCAGTTCGAATCCTCCTGGAACGATATGCCGATTCCGCAGCGCTATGCGACCGACCCGTATTTCGAGACGGAAGCGGTGCGCTATCGTGCGGGGCTCTTCGATGTGACCTCACTGCGGCTGATCGATGTTACCGGCAAGGATGCGCTCGCCGCGCTAGAGGAATTGCTCACCTCGAACATCTCCAAGCTCGGGCCGGGCAAATCCGCCATCAGCAATATCGTCGATGAGAATGGGTCGCTGATCGACGATGTCCTCGTCTATTGCATCGGGCCGGACACCTACCGGCTGTCACATGGCGGCGGTACGCTCGAAGATGTGCTGCCGCTTGTGGCAAAGGGGCGTGACGTGCATTTCCGTAAGGACAATGACACGCATATCCTGTCGCTGCAGGGGCCGAAGGCGCTCGAAATTCTGGCGCCGCACACGCCCTTCGACCTCGCCAAGCTCCGTTACTTCGAACACGCGCCGACGACGCTCTTCGGCCGCCAGGTGACGCTGGCGCGCGGCGGCTATTCGGGCGAGCGGGGCTATGAAGTCTTCTGCACGGCCGCCGATGCGGGCTTCATCTGGGATTCCATCGTCGCGGCGGGAAAGCCTTTCGGCGCGATCCCGGTTTCGTGGGCGTGCCTTGATATCGTGCGGGTCGAGTCCGGTTTGCTCTTCTTCCCCTTCGATATGCCCGAGGGCGACACGACGCCATGGGAGGCGGGCGTTCCCTGGACGGTGGATCTCGACAAGCCGTCGTTCCGCGGCAAGGAGGCGCTCGTCCACCGGCGCGGGCAGGAGCGCGTCGCGCAAGTTGGGATCGAGATCGATTATCACGAGGCCATCGAGCCGGGCGCCAAGCTCTTCAAGGATGGCGTGGAAGTCGGCGTCGTCAACAGCACGACCTATAGCCAGCACCTGATGCGCTCGCTCGCGCTCGTGCATGTCAAACCCGCTTACGCGCCGTTCGGCACGGAGTTTGACGTTCATAGCCAGGCGGGCGTGTTCAAAGGGCGCGTCGTAAAGGTGCCGTTCTACGATCCGCTGCGGCTGCGAACCCATCCGTTAGAAGAACGTTCCCCGCGCTGACGGTACTCTTTCGGATGATGGGTGAGAGGGCGGCCGGTTAACGGCCGCCCTCGTTTTTCACCAGGCGCTGGCGTCCATCGCGCGCAACGGCGGCGCGAATTTCCGGACCAGCGCGCGCTCGGAATCGACGTTCACCTTGCGGTAAATGCGCTGCTTGTAATTCTTGATGACGCCTTTGCTGATCTTCAGCCTCTGGGCGATCTGGCCCGTCGTCCGTCCATTCATGATGAGCTCGAATATGTCGCGCTCGCGCGGCGTGAGCTCGGCCGGAGCGGCGATATCGAGGCTTATTTCCGTGGCAAACCGCGGTGAAGAATCGTGCGGTTCGAGCACGAACAGGCGACCATGCGGCGCCAGCGGAAAATCGCCGCGCAGAGCCTCGAATTTCAGAACATAGCCATCCAAGGACCGCGTCTGGGCGTTGTCATAAGCGGAGAATTCGCTGAGCAGGTTGGCGATGGCGCCATCGGCCGCGACAGCATCGCTCCAGGCGTCGTTCGCATAGACGTCGGTGCCGAAGCGATCCTGGATCAGCAGAGGCTTGTTGGCCAGTCCGCTCAGCTCCAAATCGCTGCTGTTGTGCAGATTGGCGAACATCCAACCCATGTGAGCGCGGTGGCAGCCTTCGAGCGCCGGAAAGACGAGCCGCGCGCGCTCCACGTCGGCGCGCGAGAATTGCCCTTGTTCGCGCTCGAGGAAGAGGCCGTAGCAATCATTCGCCACCGTTGGCAGGAAAACGCTCATCTCGTCGGATATATTGGCATTGGGCAGGAAGACGCGGCTATAGGCCTCCGTGCGCTCCGAGCGCGCCTTGGCCTCCGAGAGCATGATGACCCCGGCGCGGCCCTGGTTCTGCCAAAAATCCGAGAAGGGGTCGATGGCCGAATAGCTATGGCTATAGGTGTTGACGACCTCTTCGGCCACGTTGTGCGTGAATAGCACTTCCGGCGCCGCGGCGCGCGAGAAGCGAATAATCCAGCACGACTCGTGCCGGATGCTGGCGCCGAAGAGATCGACGAGCTCGTGGTGGAATTCGCGCGAGCCGATCGATTTCGCAACCTGCCCGAGCCTATTGAACCACTGCCGGTCGTTGAGACGCAGCAGCGGCTTGTCAGCGTTTCCCGTCATACCTGTCGTTTGCGACATGGCTCCAATCCTGGAATTGGAATTTTATTCCAACAGATAAAGAACAACTTGGCGGTCTTTTCAACGACAACGTGCGCAAACGGCGCTGCCGACCGCCGAATTCTGCGAAGCGTGGAGCAAATTGGGTGCCAAATGTCTGATAATCGCCGGATAAATTGGGATCGCACTGGCTCAGCGGAGCGCGCAGAATGTGCCCCGCGCCGATCGCCGTATGGCTGGAACGCTGCCGCAATAATATCGCAATTTCAATGGGATAAATGCTTCAAGCTTGTTTCGGGAGCGCCAATGATTTCGGGGACGTCGCGCCACACCGCTGCGCATTTTCGGGGAACGCGCGGGTTTCTCATGGCGCTTGTTACGCTTTGGGTCCTGATGCCTGGGGTGGCACCAGTGCCCGCGTGCGCGGCAGAAAGCGCCTTTCATGGCTTTCTCGAATCGCTATGGCCGCGCGCGGCGGCGCGCGGTGTCAGCCGCGCGACGTTCACACGGACCATTGCCGACATCACCGAGGATCCATCGGTGCCGGTGGCGGTCGGCAAGCAGCCGGAATTCGAGCGGCTTCTGTCGGCCTATTTCAAAGAGGCTGTTTCGCCGACGCGGATCGCACGCGGCCGCGCTCTGGCGGCCGCCTACCGCAGCGAACTTGACACCGTCGTGCGCCGCTACGGCGTTCCTCCGGGCGTTCTGCTCGCAGCGTGGGGCATGGAGAGCGATTTCGGCCGAGACCGTGGCAACAAGGATGTCGTGCGCTCTCTGGCCACGCTCGCCTTTCATCGGCGTGACAGCGATCTCTTCGTCAACGAGTTCGTGAGTGCGCTCGTCATTCTTGAGCAGGGGCGCCTGCCGCGCAGCCGTCTCGTTGGCTCCTGGGCGGGCGCGATGGGCGACCCGCAATTCATGCCTTCGGCCTATCTCAAATATGCCGTGAGCTACAGCGGTGAAGGGGCGCCCGATATTTGGAACAGGGCCGCCGACACGCTCGCCTCGATCGGCCATTTTCTGCGCGCCTCCGGCTGGAACCCAGCATTGCCTTGGGGCGTCGAAGTTGTCCTGCCGGAGAATTTCGCCTTCAAGACTCTGCACGCCGATTTTCGCGACTTCGCCGCAGCAGGCGTTATGGCCACGAACGGGCAGGCGCTGCCGCGGGGCACGGCGACTTTGTTTCTGCCCGCCGGCGCCGGCGGCCCGGCCTTTTTGCTCAGCGACAATTATTGGGTTCTGAAGGCCTACAACAACTCCGATTCTTACGCGCTTTCGCTTGCCTGTCTCGGCGATCGTATTGAAGGGCGGGGCGGTCTTCACAAAGCGTGGCCGAAGAGCCAGAAGCTTTTCAGCCGCACCGAGAAGCTCGAAATCCAGAAGCTGCTCGCGCAACTCAATCTTTATCGCGGCACGTTCGACGGCAAATTCGGCCAGGCCTCGCGCGATGCGATCCATGCCTTTCAGATCGAGGCGGGCGATGCCCCTGCAGACGGCGCGGCCCACGCCGATCTGCTCACACGGCTGCGCGCGGCGGCAGCGCGATAATCAGATGAGCGCGGCGATCATCTGCCAGAGGTGCGAGAACCCGTGCCGCGGCTTGGCGGCGTCCGGCGTGATCGAGACGGTCGCGGTGCGGCCGGAGACGAGGTCTTCGCCATTCGGTACCGCGTCGAGCTTGATGCGCACCGGCACGCGCTGCGCCAGCCGCACCCAGGAGAAGGTCGGGTTGACGTCGGCGAGGAGATTGGCGCCGTCGCTGCGCTCGCGGTCGACGATGCCGCCGGCGATGCTCTCGACATGGCCGGTCAAGTCGCGATCATCGCCCATTAGCCGGATCGTGGCGCGGCTGCCGACATGAATGCGCGGCAGCTTGGTTTCCTCGAAATAGCCCTCGACGCGCAGCGTATCCTCGTCGATCAGCGCCATGGCGCCGTGGCCGGTGGAGATATAGGTTCCCGGACGCAAGCCCATATTGGTGATCACCCCGTTCACCGACGCGCGCACTTCCGAGCGATCGAGGTTGAGCTTGGCGAGATCGCGGTCGGCAACGGCCTGGTCATAGGCGGCCTTGGCCGCCTCGGCGTCCGCTCTGGCGAGCTCAAGCCGCTGCTGGGTCACCGAGAGATCGGTCAGCTTGCTGTAGCGCGTGTAATCGGCGGCGGTCTGGATATAGGTCGCCTCCCTCGCGGCGACCTGCGCCTCGGCCTCGCGCAGGGCGAGGCGGAAACGCTCCGGATCGATGCGGAAGAGCACATCACCCTTCTTCACATGCTGATTGTCGGCGACGAAGACTTGCGTCACCAGGCCGGAAACATCCGGTGCGATGATCGCGACATCGGCGCGCACGCGCCCGTCGCGGGTCCAGGGCGCATCGATATAATAGTTCCAGAGGCCGAGGCCGACGAAGACGGCCGCGGCGACCGTGGCCAGCGTCGTCAAGAGACGCAGGGGCAAAGCGATTGTCTTCATGCGGCGATCCGATTGGCAACGAGGACGACAAAGCCGAGGACGACGACGTAGAGCGCAAAATCGAACAGCGCCCTGTGCCAGACAAGTTGGTAGAAGCGGCCTGCGATGAGCAGCCGCCGCGCCAGCGCGGTCACGGCAAAGGCGAGCAGCATCCAGATGCCGAGGCTGGGCACGAAGACGCCGTAGATATCGAATTCGCCGCTCATGCCGCGACCTCGGAAATTTGCAGGTTCGCCGTCGGCCGGTAGGGCGCGGCGTTGGGGAAGAGACCGCGCCGCAAGCCATAGAGGCCGATTTGTGTGGCACGCAGATTGGTCGCGGTGTGGTTCGCGGCGGCAAGATCGAGCGTATCGTCAATCGCGGCGAGGAGCGCCGCCGGCGGCTCGCTCTCATCCGTCGAGAAATGCTGCGCGACCGCGAGCAGCACGCTGCGTAAGGCGGCGCTGACCGCGCGTGGCAGACCGCGCTCCGCGCGCCGGAGCTCGACGAGATTGATGCCGACACGCACTTCGGCGAGAAGCTCCGTCGTCCACTCGGTTTCCTCGGGGGGAATCGAGGTAAGCCGCGTGGCGATGAGCCCGACGCGGTCGAGCATCAAAGCGGCGAGTTCAAGGCTGTCCTGGGCGCGGTTTTCCAGCGCCGCCCGGACAAGCTCGCGGCGATTGACGCGCCGCAGGCGCTGCGCGGTGACTGCCGCTTCCACCGTGCGCATCAGCCGCGTCACCAGCGCTGCGATCCAGATGCCGGCAATGACGGCAAGTGCGCCATTGGCGAAGAGCGCGAAATCGGCGGAATAACCGTTCTGGATCGAAATTGTTGTCGCACCGAAAATGATGGCGCCGTGACCAAGAAGCGCCCATCTCGGCTTGGTCATGGCAAGGCCGCACATGATGAGGCCCGGCGCGAGAGCGAGCGTCAGCATCTCGAAATTCGTCGCGCGCGGCAGCAGCGCGAAAAGATAGATCGCCGCGCCCGTGACGCCGATGAGACCCGCGTTGGCAAACTTCATGATCTGCGGCGTCGGATCGTCCTGGCTGGCGAAGAGGCTGAAGGCGACCGCCGCCATCATCACGGCTGAGCTGCCGTCCGTCCAACTGGTGGCGATCCAGATCGCGCACGTCACGGCGACAGTGGTGAAAAGGCCTGCGGCCGAGAGCAGAGCCATCGTGTGATCGCGATGGCGTATCTCGCGCATTTGCGCCGTGTAGCGGAAGACAAGCCTTTGCGCGGCTGGGGCTCCATCCGCGAGCGCCTGACGGAGCTGCTGAAAATCCAGCCGCAGATCGATGAAATCGCGCAGCCTGTCAGCCAGCGTCGCGCAGGCAAGCTCGCCCGCGCTAGGCGCCGGGCCAAAGGCCGGGTCCGCCGTATCGATCGCCCGACGAAGAGCGCCGATTTCAACCGCATCGTTGCGGCCGGACGCGATCCAAGCCTTGAGATCACCGATGATCAAGGCCATCCGCTCCGGAAGGCCCTTGGCGCGCTCGAGAATGGTGATGCGATCGGCGATGGTCGAAACGATCGGCAGATACATCAGCATATGTTGGCGCAGCACGGCGATCACGCGGCCCTGGCCGGCCTCTGGCGCGGATTCATGTTGCAGCGGGATCGCGAGGGCATCGAGCGCCACGGCCTCGGCGGCGAGGTGAAGGCGTCCGGCATGGGCCTGCGACTCGGTCAGATCGCCGCTCAGCGCGCCGATGATCCAGGCGCGCGCCTCCTGAACCCAGGCATTGAGGCGGCCTTCGATCACGGGCTTGACCGATTGCGGAAAGACGAGCGAGGAGGCGAGCGTCGCGCAGACAATGCCGAGCGTGATCTCCTCGGTGCGCGCGACCGCGGTGTCAAAGATCGTCGCGGGCGCATCGACGGTGGGAAAGCCGATCAACGCGGCGGAATAGCCGGCGAGCATCGGCAGGTAAGAGGCGGGCGTACGGTCGAGCAGCGAGACATAAAGGCAGCCGGCCGCCCAGAGCGCCATGACCAGAGTCAGAAGCTCCGGGGAATCGACGAAATTGGGCACGAAAACCATGGCTGCGACGGCGCCGAGCGTCGTGCCCATGACCCGGAAAATCGCCTTTGAACGCGTCGCGCCGGCGAAAATCTGGCTGGTGATGTAAACCGTCGTTAACGCCCAATAGGGGCGCGGCAGGTCGATCCACATGGCCAAGCCGAGGGCCAAAACGGCTGCGCCGAAAGTTCTGAGCGAAAAGATCCAATCACGCGCAGTGAATAAGGGAGCAGTCAGCATCAGGCGCGCGCCCGGCGGGCGGCCTCCGCTGGTTCGGCCTCGATGCCGCGGTCGGCATAGTCCTGGATCGCTTGGAAGACGCGCTGGCAGGCCTCGAAATCGGCGGCGCTGACATCGGCGAAAGCCGCGTCGCGAAGACGCGCGAGATCGGCTTCGATCTTCTCCAGCAGAATCTTGCCGGAAGCCGTAAGACGCAGAAGCTTGGCGCGGCGGTCGCTCGGGTCCTCCTGCCGCTCGATCAGGCCCATCGCGCTCAGATGGTCGAGGTGGCGCACGAGCGTCGGTCCCTCGACGCCGATGGCGTCGGCGAGCGCCGTCTGTGTCTGCGTGCCCAGCCGTCCGATGAGGATCAGCGGGATCGTCGTGGCGTCGGAAAGGCCGTGAACTTTGGCGACATTGTCGGCCAGCCGCCGCCAAAGCCGGCTTTTCAGAAGCATCTCGTGGGTGAACGCCAATTGTAGACGGCTCAGCTTCTGCGACGCGGCCATGAGGGCCTCCTTAAATTAGTTAGCTAGCTAATAATTAGCGAATTAATTGTCAAGCCGAGCGGGGCCTGCCCATGTCCGCGCCGCAACGCCCAACAGAAGGGCAGGATGCGGAGATTAGCGCGGGATGCGAAAAAGCCGATGCCGGCTTTTCG
Source organism: Methylovirgula sp. (assembly GCA_031291555.1). Classification (GTDB taxonomy): domain Bacteria; phylum Pseudomonadota; class Alphaproteobacteria; order Rhizobiales; family Beijerinckiaceae; genus Methylovirgula. Next base: position 9,627 of record JARLIV010000097.1, read on the forward strand.
CGCCCATCTCGCTCTAACATGTTGATATTGAAGCCGGTTTGGAGCGGCGTAGCGATTGCTTGGTGCTCGCCACATTCCTGGGGTAGGCAACACAGCCTTCGCGAGACAATCGGAACCAGCTTTGACAATCTCCGCCGCCATCCATCACGTCACGCATTATCGCTATGACCGCCCGGTCGGGCTCGGGCCGCAGACGATCCGGTTGCGGCCCGCCCCGCATTGCCGCACCAAGATTGCGAGCTATTCGCTCAAGGTCTCGCCGCCTGACCACTTCATCAATTGGCAGCAGGATCCGCACGGCAATTGGCTGGCGCGGCTCGTCTTCCCCGAGAAGACGCAGGAATTGAAGATCGAGGTCGATCTCACGGCCGAGCTTGCCGTCGTCAATCCTTTCGACTTTTTCATCGAGCCTTATGCCGAGCAATTTCCCTTCGCCTATGAGCCCGAGCTCAAGAAAGACCTCACGCCCTATCTTGAGGCCGAACCTTTGGGGCCGCGCCTTGCCGAATATGTCGCCGGGCTGCCGAAAGGGCCGGTCAAATCGATCCCCTTTCTCGTCGATCTCAACGCCAATCTGCAGCAGGCGATCCGCTATGTGATCCGCATGGAGCCAGGCGTGCAGGCGCCGGAGGAGACGCTGGCGCTCGCCTCCGGCTCGTGCCGCGACTCGGCCTGGCTGCTCGTGCAGATTTTGCGCAATCTCGGCCTCGCGGCGCGCTTCGTCTCCGGCTATCTCATCCAATTGCGTGCCGATATCGATCCGCTCGAAGGACCGAAGGGCACCGAGCACGATTTCACCGATCTCCATGCCTGGGCCGAGGTCTATATTCCCGGCGCGGGCTGGATCGGCATGGACGTGACCTCCGGTCTTTTCTGCGGTGAAGGGCACATTCCGCTTTGCGCCACGCCGCATTACCGCTCCGCGGCGCCGATCTCCGGCGCGGTCGAACCGGCGCATGTCGATTTCGCTTTCGAGATGAATGTCATCCGCGTCGCCGAGGCGCCACGCATCACCTTGCCCTTCTCGGAAGAGGCGTGGTTGAGGCTCGATGCGCTCGGCGGGAAGATCGATGCCGATCTCCTTGCGCAGGACGTGAAGCTGACGATGGGCGGCGAGCCGACCTTCGTCTCCGTCGATGATTTCGAATCCACCGAATGGAACACCGCCGCCGTCGGACCGACGAAACGCAGCCGTGCCGACGATCTGATCCGCCGGCTGCGGGCGCGCTTCGCCCCCGGCGGCATGCTGCATTACGGGCAGGGCAAATGGTATCCGGGCGAGACGTTGCCGCGCTGGGCTTTCGCGCTCTATTGGCGCAAGGATGGCAGGCCGATCTGGAAAGATCCTTCGCTGATCGCCCGCGTGCCGGTGACGCGCACGGCCGAAGAGAGTCAGGCGCTGCCGCGCGACGAAGCGAAGGAGGAGGCGCTACGCGAAAAAGCCGAGAAGCTCACGGCCGGAATCGCCGTGCGGCTCGGCGTCGACAAGGATTGCGTCCTCGCCGCCTATGAAGACCCCACGACCTGGCTCGTCAAGGAAGGCAATCTGCCCGACAATACCGACCCGCTCGATCCGAAAATGGAGGATGCCGAGGAGCGCAACCGGATGATCCGCACTTTCGCGCGGGGGCTGACGACGGCGACGGGTTTTGTGCTTCCGGTGCAGCGCTGGAATGCGCGGGCACCATCGCAGTCGCGCTGGGCCAGCGAGCGCTGGAAGTTGCGGCGCGGGCGGCTGTTCCTGGTGCCGGGCGACTCGCCTGTGGGCTATCGGCTGCCGCTCTCCTCGCTGCCCTGGGTGCCGCCGGCCTCCTATCCCTTTATCGTCGCGCAAGACCCGTTGGAGGATCGTGACTCTCTGCCGGATCCGGTCGAACTCGGCCAGCGTTTCGAGCGTGCGGCCGATGGCGGCGCGCAGCAGGAACGCGTCGAGCAGCAGATTGTCGAAGGCGCGGTGCGCACCGCGCTCTCGGTCGAGTCGCGCGACGGCATCCTCTGCGTGTTTATGCCGCCGACCGAGACGCTCGCGGATTACCTCGAACTTCTCGCCGCCATCGAGGCGACCGCGGCCGCGCTCAAGACGCCGGTCCATATCGAAGGCTATCCGCCGCCGTTCGATCCGCGTCTCGATGTTATCAAGGTCACGCCCGATCCCGGCGTCATCGAGGTCAATGTCCATCCGGCCAAGAGCTGGGAGGAAGCCATCGCGACGACGCGGGGGCTTTACGAAGACGCGCGTCAGGCGCGGCTCGGCGCCGACAAATTCATGACCGATGGGCGCCACACCGGAACCGGCGGCGGCAATCACATCGTCTTTGGTGGGCCGTCGCCGCGGGATTCGCCCTTTCTGCGTCGGCCGGACATGCTGAAGAGCGTGGTGCTCTACTGGCAGCGCCACCCGGCGCTTTCCTATCTCTTCTCGGGCCTGTTCATTGGCCCGACAAGCCAAGCGCCGCGCTTCGACGAGGCGCGGCACGATCAGCTTTACGAGCTTGAGGTCGCACTTGCGAGCGTACCGAAGCGCGAGGATTCTGCGCCGCTCTGGATCGTCGACCGGTTGTTTCGCAATCTGCTTGTCGATTCGACCGGCAATACGCATCGCACCGAAATCTGTATCGACAAGCTTTATTCGCCGGATGGGCCGACCGGCCGTCTTGGCCTCGTCGAATTCCGCTCCTTCGAAATGCCGCCGGATGCGCGCATGAGCCTTGCCCAGCAATTGCTGCTGCGCGGCCTGCTCGCCTGGTTCTGGCGCGAGCCGCAGGAGGGCGAGTTCGTCCGCTGGGGCACGGCGCTGCATGATCGCTTCATGCTGCCGCATTTCGTCTGGCAGAATTTCCTCGAAGTGCTCGGCGACTTGAAGCGGGCGGGCTATGACTTCGATCCGTTGTGGTTCGAGGCGCAGCGCGAATTCCGCTTTCCGGTCTACGGCGTCGTCGAGCCGGGCGGGGTGCGGCTCGAGCTGCGCCAAGCGCTCGAGCCCTGGCATGTGCTGGGCGAGGAGGGCGCGATCGGCGGAACGGTGCGCTATGTCGACTCATCCGTCGAGCGATTGCAGGTCAAGTGCAACGGCCTCATCGACGGCCGCCATGTCGTCGCCTGCAACGGCCGAAGCCTGCCGATGACTCCCACCGGGACCTTCGGCGAGGCGGTGGCGGGTGTGCGCTACAAGGCCTGGAAGCCGGCGCATGGCCTGCATCCGACGCTGCCCGTTAATGCGCCGCTGACTTTCGATGTGATCGATACATGGACCGGGCGCTCGCTCGGCGGCTGCGTCTATCATGTCGCCCATCCGGGCGGGCGCAGTTACGATACTTTCCCGATCAACAGCTACGAGGCGGAGGCACGCCGCCTCGCGCGTTTCCAGGAGCATGGGCATACGCCCGGCGCGATCGACGTGCCGCGTCCGGAACGCTCAAGCGAATTTCCGCTGACGCTGGATTTGCGGCGGCATTGATCCCCCCTCTCCCCATTCACGGGGAGAGGGGATACCTCAGTCTTTCTTCGCCGCGGTTCTACCTGCCTCGGCGCTGCCGACATCGACATTGCCGCCGGAGCCCGCGGCCACCACGCGCATGCCGTCACGGATATTGATCGGCGGGCTGAGGATGATCTTGTCCTCCGGCTTAAGGCCGGTGCGGACATCGACCTCAGCGCCATTGTCGGCGAGCAGGTTGAGCTGACGGACGCGGACGATGCCGTCCTCATAAACCGCCGCGCTGAGCCCGTTCTTGTTGAAGATCAGCGCCTGCGCCGGGATCGAGATCACCGGCTGCGTCCGCGGAATGAAAAGCCGGACGGTGCAATAGAGGCCGGGGAACAAGGTTCCGTCGGCGTTGTCGACATCGACTTCGGTCAGCCGGGTGCGCGTGCCGGGCGTCAGCGCATTGGCGTTGCGCGCCACCGTGCCGTGGAAGACGCGGCCAGGAATCTCCGGCACGCGGACTTCCGCCGACGCACCGTCCTTCAGGCCGAAGACGGCATCCTGCGGCACATAGATCTGCGTGCGCAGCACTTGGCTGCGGGCGATGTCGAACAAGGCCGTGCCTGTTGATTGGTCGGCGGTGACGAGGCTGCCGACATCTATGTGGCGCTGTGTGATGAACCCGTTGAACGGGGCCACGACCTTTTCGAAGCCGGTCAATTCCTTGAGCCGCGAGACCTGGGCTTGGCCGGCGAGCAGATTGGCCTGCGCGACCTGCACCGCCGCCGATTGCGCCTGATAGGTCAGGCGATCCGTGTCGCCCTGCTGCTTGCTTTGCCAGCCCTGGACGACGAGCGTCTGTGTCCTCTGGTTGGTGACATTGGCGAGCTGCATGTTTGACTGCGCCTGGGCCACGGCGGCCTGCAATTGCGCGACCTGAGCCTCAGCCTGCAAAAGCTGCTGGTCGAGGTCGGGCGCGGCGATGATGGCGAGCACATCGCCCGCCTTCACCTTGCTGCCGATATCGACATTGCGCTTGGCGACATAGCCGGTGGCGCGGGCATAGACCGTCGCGGCGTCGAAGGCTTCGGTGCTGCCGGGCAAATCGAGCACGCGCGGCGCGGAATTGACGCCAACCGTGGCGACGCGCACCACGGGCACGGCATCTTCCTGCAGCTTCTCCGTCTCGAGCGCGGCGTCGCGCCGCTGCGCATGGCCAAAAGCGCCGTAAGCGACGAGACCGGCCAGCGCGAGCAGGGCGGCAAGGACGATCAGGCCGAGATGACGCGGCCGCGTCCCGTGTGAAGGCGCGGCCGTCTCCGGCGTAAGCGTATCAGTCTTATGGACTTCATCGCGCATCAGGCGAGATCCCTATCTGCGAAAATTGTTTGGTCAGAGCTTTGCGCATCAGGCCGGCCCCGCTTCCGGCTCATGCGGCGCGGCGTGCTCGAACCTGCCGATAATGGAATATAGCCATGGTACGAACAAAAGCGTGGTCAGCGTGCCGATCATCACGCCGCCGATCACCGCGCGCGCCAAGACTGCGTTTTGCTCTTCGCCCGGGGCGCCGATCGCCATCGGGATCATGCCGACGATCATCGCTGCCGCCGTCATCAACACCGGACGGATACGGGTGCGCCCCGCCGCGCGGGCGGCATCCACGGCGCTCAATCCTTCGCGGCGCTGTTCGCGCGCAAAGGTGACGAGCAGGATCGAATTGGCGGAGGCGACGCCGATCGACATGATCGCGCCCATCAGCGAGGGCACGCTGATCGTCGTCCCTGTCACATAGAGCATCAGCAGAATGCCGGCGCCGGCGCCGGGCAGGGCGAGGACGATCGCCAGCGGATCGATGAAGCTCTGGTAGTTCACCACCATCAGCAGATAGACGAAGACGGCGGCGAACAGCAGGCCGAGCGTAAGA
>JARLIV010000098.1 GCA_031291555.1 Methylovirgula sp.
CGCCTTGATCTTCTGCAAGCTCGCCTCGAGATCGCGCGTCGGTACGCTCACAACGATATGGTTGCCCCGCCGCGTGAGCGTCGCGCCCGCATCGAGCGCCTTCTCCAAGGCCGCGAAATCGTCGAAATCCGCCGGCGCCCGTAAGGTGATCTTGGTGCGGCTCTTCTCACCCCCGCCATAGACGGCAAAACCAGCGCTGTCAGGACCCCGCGCCGTCATCGTCTCCAACATGATCGCGAGGTGCTGCCCAAGCTCAGGCTCAAGCGCCGGATCCTTCAAAAATAATCCAACAATGCCACACATCCCGATAGGCTCTCCCTTTTCATATTTTCTTATTACGAAACTAACATTAGTTATAGGAAAATTACAAGCGGGGAATTTCGGCGCCAAACGCGCCTCCGAAAAATCGTCCCAAGATGACGATCTCTGGCCGGTGGCGATGCAAATTGCGCCAGACCGGCGCCGTCTAAGAGGGACCTTTCGGAAAGAGCGTCAATGATGCCCCTTGGCACCAATCCGCCCCCGCACGAGGCGGACCCCCATGCTGTCCCGACCAGACGCCAAGCCGATGCACGAGCGCATCGCGACGAACACGCAGCTGCAGAACAGCGTGCTGAGTGTGGAGCGTAGGAGGAAATTCAGTCGCAGCGGTGCCGTCTGCCCCGCGCTACGGGACGACGACTTCGCGCGGGGCGCGCGGCTCCAGCGGCGGCCGCTGTTTGCGGATCTCGCCGGCGATACGTTCGACTTCCGGCAAGGCGTGACGATAGAATTTCTTTAATCCGGCGCAGAGATAGTTGAGGCCGGGTTCGCCATCGGGCGTGCGGATCAAGCGGTTTTTGGGACATTCGCCCCAGCAGTCCTTGAGATAGGAACAGCTGCGGCAATAGGCCGGAAGCGTCTCTGATTTCGCGTAGCCGAATTTCACCTGCGTCGGCGAGAAAACCATTTCCGCCAGCGGCTTTTCGCGCAGCGTTCCCAAGCGATATTCGGGATAGACATAATGATCGCAGGAATAGACGCTGCCATCGTGCTCCACGGCGACGCCCTTGCCGCAAACCTCACTGTAGATGCAGATTTGCGACGGAAGGCCGAGGTGCTGCGCGACGAGCGTCTCGAAGTGGTTGACGAGAACTTTGCCTAAATCCTTGCGGCGCCACTCGTCGAACACACGCGAGAGAAAATAGCCATATTCCTCGGGATCGACCGACCAATCCGTGACCACCGCGTCCGGATGATCCGGCCGCGCCTGCGGCGTGCCGACAATGGGCAGACGCGACGCATCCCATGTCTGCGGCGCCGTCGTTTCGAATCCCTTCGCCTGCACGATCGGAATGAATTGGATATAGGTGGCATTAAGCTCGCTGCGCAGAAACCGATAGACATCCAGCGGCCGCGAGGCATTGAACCGATGCACGCAGGTGAGCGTGTTGAACGGCACGCCGAATTTGCGCAGCAGATTCGCCGCGGCCATCACCTTGTCGAAGGTCGGCGCGCCGCCCTTGTTGACGCGGAACCGGTCGTGCAGCTCGCGCGGGCCGTCGATGCTCAGCCCGACGAGAAAGCGATGCTCCTTGAGAAAGGCTGCCCAGTTTTCATCGAGCAGCACGCCATTCGTCTGCAGGTCGTTCTCGATCCGCTGGCCAAACTTGGCATATTTCTTCTGCAGCGCGACAACGCGGCGGAAAAAGTCGAGTCCCCTCAGGGTGGGCTCGCCGCCCTGCCAGGAGAACACGACAGACGGGCCGCTGACGCCGTCGATATATTGCCGGATGAAAAGCTCGAGCGTCTCATCGCTCATCTCGCCCGTTCCCGGGCCATGCGGCAGAGTTTCTTTGCTCAGATAGAAGCAATATTTGCAATCCAGATTGCACGTCGAGCCCGCAGGCTTCGCCATGACGTGAAACTGGGTGCCCGGTTGAGAGCGGAATTTCGAAGGCGCTGAATATTTGTCCGTCATGGGCGAACGCCTTGGCTGTCGCACGGCCAAGGCATTGTGCACCTCGCCGCGTTGCAATCAGTTCGCGTCCCCCGCCGCGCGATCAGCCGCCTCCAGTTTCTTCAGATCATCAGCCGTGAGCTTCGGCGGCTCGAGCGCGATCGTCAGCTTATCGATCTTGCCGGTAAAGGCAAATGGGACCTGATAGTCCTGGTCATCGACCGGCGTGCCCGTATCCGACCCGATATCGAAGGTTTCATCCCAAGGAAGGATGAGCGGAATCGTGTGGTCCATCGTTTGCGTCGCGACGACCTTGCCATCCACGCTGAGCGTTCCGGTTCCCGGCCTGCCGAGCCCGCTGATATTGTTGAAAGCAAGGGTTGCGAAGCCCAGCCCGTCATATCTGAAGTCATAGACGAGCGTGTGTTTGCCCGGCGACAGCGGTTCGGACGCCTGCCATCTCACCCGCTTCAGGTCGAGCAGGTTCCAGGTGAAAACGGGTTTGCCCTTGAGCAGGTAGAGACCATAGCCGCCGAACCGGCCCCCCTGCGTCACGATCATGCCGTCACCGCCATCCTGCGGAACCTCGATCTCGGCGGTCACGGTATATGACGTATTCAGCAGGCTTGGCGCCGCTGAATAGGGAATGCCCGTTATCGGCATACCGGAATAGGTGAAAACCTTGCGGCCGGCTGTCAGGTTCGGGCGCGGCGCGACGACACGCGTCGCGACCGAGGCGTCTAGCGGAAGCACCTGGTATTTGGCGAATTCGCCGAACATCAGATCCCTCATTTCCTGCATCTTCTTCGGATGCTCCGCGGCGAGGTCAGTATATTGCGTCCAGTCATTCCGGGTATCGTACAATTCGAATTTGTACGCACTGGCAGGATCCTGGATCGCCGTTCCCAACAATTGCCACGGCGGCCGCTTCGGCACGGCACTCAGCATCCAGCCATCGTCATAGAGGCCCTGCACGCCCATCATCTCGAAATATTGGATGCGATGGCGCGAAGGCGCGTTCGCATTGGCCTTGTCGAACGTATAGCAAAGGCTCACCCCTTCGATGGGCTTCTGCGCAATGCCATCCACCTGAACCGGCGCCGGAATTCCCGTCGCCTCCAAGAGCGTCGGGACGATATCGATCACATGACTGAACTGCGTGCGGATCCCACCCTTGTCGGTGATATGTCCAGGCCATGAGATCGCCATGCCCTGGCGCGTACCGCCGAAGAAGGATGGAATCTGCTTCATCCATTTGAATGGCGTATCGAAAGTCCAGGCCCACGGCACCGCGAAGTGGTTGTAGGCGTATTGGCTGCCCCAGGCATCGTAGAATTTCATCTGGTCCTTCACGGGCAGTTCGATGCCGTTGAACTGAAGGACTTCACTTGGCGTGCCGTTGAGCGATCCCTCTGCCGAGGCACCGTTGTCGCCGCTGATATAGATAATCAATGTATTGTCGAGTTTGCCTTCGTCGGCGATAGCCTGGACGACGCGGCCGATTTCATGATCGGTGTAGGCAAGATAGGCCGCATAGACGTCGGCCTGACGGATATAAAGCTTCTTCTGCTCATCCGTCAGCGTATCCCAGCGGGGCAGCAGAGCGTCCGGCCAGGGCGTCAGCTTGGCATCCTGGGGGATGACACCCAGCCGTTTCTGATTGGCAAAGATCTGGTCGCGCAGCGCGTTCCAGCCTTTGTCGAACAGATGCATATCGCTGATCTTCTTGGTCCATTCCGGCGTTGGATGGTGCGGCGCATGCGTGCCGCCCGGAACGTAATAGAGGAAGAACGGCATCGACGGGTCGATGTCATTCAACTGGTTGAGCCAATGAATCGCATCATCCGCCATGGCCGTGGTGAGATTCCAGCCCGCATGCCCGACGTAGGGGTAAATCGGCGTCGTGTCGTTGAAGAGATTGGGCTCCCACTGGCTGGAATCGCCGCCGACGAAGCCGTAGAAATGTTCGAAGCCCATGCCCGTCGGCCACTGATTAAACGGGCCGGCCTGGCTCGCCATATAGGTCGGCGTATTGTGATCCTTGCCGTACCAAGCGGTCCGGTAGCCGTTTTCGAGCAGGATGCGGCCGATAGTGGCGCTGTCTCTTCCGATGATTGAGTTATAGCCTGGAAAGCCGCTCGCCTGCTCCGAAACGACGCCGAAGCCGACCGAATGATGATTGCGACCAGTGATCAGCGCCGCGCGGGTCGGCGAGCACAAAGATGTCGAATGGAAATTTGTGTAGCGCAGTCCTTCTGCTGCAATGCGGTCCAGGGTTGGCGTCGGGATCACGCCGCCGAATGTGCTCGGCGCGGCGAAACCGACATCATCGGTCAGGATAAGCAGGATGTTCGGCGCGCCCTTCGGCGGTACCACGCGCGCCGGCCAATAGGGTTTTGATTGCGCAGCATTAAGGTTGATCTCGCCCCTAAAGGGCTGTGGCGGTGGCGGGAGATAGCGCCCGTCGATCGTCGTCGTTGCTTCCGGCGATCCCGGAACGCCCGTGATCGTCTGTGCCGAGGCGCTTCCTGCGGCGAGAAATGCCGCCATGGAAATCGCAGATACGCCCGTAACAAATTGATTCAACGACATGACCGCCTCCGCAAATGCTTTGTGCGATTATGTTTTCGCATTGCCAGATTTATGGGCTGGTGCCGACGCCGCATTGATTCAGATTAAAGGTCGCGGCGATGACGCACGCTATCAAGGCTGCGCAACTGGTTCGGGAGAGGCAAGATCCGCGCGCGGCCTCCAGGACATGGCAATGATTTCGCCGACTTACTGCATCCGCTCGATCTCCCGGACATGGACCGCCGGACAGGCACTGGAAAATGTTTGCTTACCCGTGGTTGGAATTCGCAATCGCCATCGCGCTCGGCTTGCTGCTCGGACTCGAGCGCGAGCGCAGCAAAGGCGAGGGACCGGGTCGCCGCCCTGCTGGCATCCGCACCTTCGCACTCGCGACTTTGCTTGGCGCGTTGGCGACCTATCTCGGCGGCACGCTGCTGCTTGCAACGGCGACGGGCGCGGTTGCGATCTTCGCCGCCTTTTCCTACCCGCGCACCGCGACGAACGACCCCGGACTGACGACAGCGATGGGGCTCGTTCTTGCGCCGCTGCTCGGCGGACTTGCCATGTCCGAGCCTTTGCTGGCCGCCGCAACCGCGGCCACAATGGCCGCGCTTTTTGCCGCCAAGGCGCCGTTGCATCGGTTCGTCAAAAACGTGCTGACCGAAGCCGAGATCACGGACGCGCTTATTTTCGCGGTCGCAACTCTCGTGATCTGGCCGCAATTGCCGAATCGCTACCTCGGACCGTTCGATGCCTTGAATCCGCATAACCTCTGGCTGCTCGTCATCCTGATGCTCGCGATCAGCGCCTGCGGCCATATCGCGACGCGGATGCTCGGTGCGCGTTACGGCCTGCCGCTTGCCGGGCTCGTTTCGGGTTTCGTCTCCAGCACCGCAACGATCGGCTCCATGGCCGCACGCGCTGCCCGCACGCCAAGCGCAATGGGCGCAGCCGTCGCTGGCGCTGCCCTTTCGACCGTCGCGACCTTCGTGCAGATGGCGCTCCTGCTTTTGGCGATCAGCCGGCCGGTCCTCAACATCATGTGGCCGGCTCTCCTGGCCGGCGGCCTGACGGCAATTGCCTATGCGCTATACTTTACCCTGCGTTCGCTGGCGTCGAAGAACGAGGTGATCCCCGAGGAGGGACGCCCGTTCCTGGTTTCGACCGCTCTGGGGCTCGCCGCGATTATGGCCGTCATGATGCTGGCGGCGGCTTTTCTCAAAGCCAGGTTCGGTGAGACAGGCGTGGCTCTGGGCGCCGCTTTCGCCGGCTTCGTCGACACGCATGCTGCCGCCTTGTCCGTCGCCTCTTTGGTCGGCGCCGGAAAATTGCCGGCGCAAGAGGCTTTGTTGCCGATCCTCATCGCGATGACGACCAACACGCTTACCAAGGCATTCCTGTCGATCAGCGCTGGTGATCGCGGTTTTGTCCTGCGGCTCATCCCTGGCCTTCTGCTTTCCATCGCTGCGACATGGGCCGCGGCGATCCTGGTACCGCATTAGGCGTGCGCTTGCCGGCAAAGCCGCTTTTGAGGATGCCCGATAGGGTTTAAGGTGGCGGCATGGCGCCACGTATCCTTCTCCTGGCAGTTATCTCTTTTCTTGTTGGCGCGGGCGCGGCGGCCGAGCCTGCGGCGCGCAGCCTCGACACACATCAGCGCGACGTCATCAAACGCTTCGTGCTGCGCGAGGCAAAAGCCTCGATCGTTTCGTCGCGTCAGGGCGAGCCGCACGATTTCGCCGCGGCGCTCGCCTCAGCGCTGCGCGCGGCGGGCGCTTGGGTCGCCGACGATCATCGTGATTCCGTCCAGCCCGGCGCGACAGGCCTGACGGTGATTTACGATCACGGCGTGCCTGCCGATTCCTCGATCTTTCTGGCGCTCCAGCGGGCGGGGCTCAATCCCAAGGACGAGAACGTCCCCGGCGCGCCGGTCGCGACCGTGATCGTCGGGCCGCAATCCTGATGGGGCTGGGTCAGCCAAGCCGGGCACGGGTCACGCGGCCACTGATCCCGTCGAAATCGTCATCGGTCAGCGGGCAATACAGCAGACGCGCAGGATCGACCGGCCCCGGAAAGACGAGCCGCCCCTCCGGCACCAGCCGGAAGCCCATCCGCTGATAATAGGCGAGATCGCCGACAAGGATGACGAGCTTGTGGCCCGCGGCACGCGCGGCCTCCAAGGACTTGTTCACCAGCGCCTCGCCGATGCCGGACGAGCGGAAGGCCGGCTCGACGCTTAGCGGGCCGAGCAGAAGGATCGGCGTTTCGCCACAACGGATATGCGTCATGCGATTGGCGCCGACGAGATAAGTGCCGACGCGGGCGACATAAGAGAGGCGCAAATCCGCCGGAACACCCTCGCGCAGACGATAGGCCGAACGGGCGAACCGGCCGGGACCGAAGACACGCTCGTCGAGCTTGTCGATTGCAGCCTGGTCGGCCGCCGTCTGCGGCGCGAGGATGAGTGAGAGATCAGCCATGCGGGGTGCTCTAGCGCGCTTTCCGGCCAGATGGAAACATCTGGCATCGCGCCAGCTCAAAATGTTGGAGCGTGCTCTGATCGGAAAAGTCGTGCAACTTTTCCGGAACACGCTCTAACACCCCGATCTAACGCCGCAAATCCCTCACCATGTGTCAACGGTCAGCGCCCCGGCGAAAATTTCCGCGATGCGCGCCCGAGTCGCAGGGCTGGTGCCGTCCGGCAAAGCGTCGTGCGGGAAGAAGCGCATTTCGGCGATCTC
>JARLIV010000099.1 GCA_031291555.1 Methylovirgula sp.
CACCTCATGGCCGGTGTCGTGGGCAAGCGCTTGCGCCAGGCTGGCGGTGAACAATTCCGGCATGTGCTGGGCGATGACGATCGGCGCGGCGACAGCCGCATGACCGGAGAGAAGCGCAGTAAGCGCCTGTGGGCCGCCGGTCGAAGCAGCGACGACGATGATGTCGGGTCGCCAGCCCGCCGTTTCCCGGCGCGATGGTGGCGGCAGGGCTGCTCCGGCCTGCGGTGCTGCGCGCGGCTTCACCCAGGCGCGCAACTTGCGGCGCAGCTCCGAGTCGATATGGGCGAGATCGGTCTTGGCGAAGACGGAAGATTTCGAGACGAAATCGGCGGCGCCGAAACGCAGCGCCTTGACCGCCGCGTCCGCCCCCGTCTGGGTATGCGCGCTTACCATGATGATGACCGGGCGCGGCTCGGCGCCGCGCGCGATCTCCGCGCAGGCCTGCAGGCCGTCCATCTCCGGCATTTCGATATCGAGCGTGACGGCATCGGGCTTGAGCTCCCGCGCCATGTTGACGGCCTCGACGCCGTTCTGCGCTTCGCCGATCACCTCGATGTCGCCCTCAGCCTCGAGAATCTGGCGCAGCGCGATGCGCATGAAGCTTTGATCGTCGACCACCAGCACGCGGATGGGCGTCGTCCGCCTGTCGTCGGCCGTGTCCGCTTCAGGCCGCATGCTGCCCCCATCCCGCATGTTCGGCTATCACCGGCGGCTCCAGCACCCAGACGGTCCTGGCGTCGATTTTCGCCAGCGCACTGATCGCGCTGCCCTCGGGCGGCCGCAGCAGCGCATCCGGCGCGAGCGCGACTATGCCGAGAATTCGATCGGCCGCGACGGCGAAGGTCTCGGCCCGCGGCAGTTTGAGTTCGATGAGGTTCCCGCCAGGCTCTGCCTCCGCTAGCCCGAACGCTTTGCCGAGATCGAGAATCGGAACAATCCGACCGGCGATCGCCGCGACGCCGGCAAGCGATGTCGCAGCCATGCCCGGCACGGCGAGCAGCGGCGGCCGGGCATGGATGCGCGCGACCGCTTCGAGCGCGAAGGCGCAAGCTTGCGCAGCATGTTCGACGAGGAGATAGCGCCCGCCCGCCTGCGTTTCAGTCACGGCCGGGGGCTCTGTCGCCTCGGCCGGCGCTTCCTCGGGCAGGAGGCCGGCGAGCAGCGCGGCGAGATCGACGACCCGCTCCGGGTCGGCGTCGCGGGCGATTCCGGCGACGCTCTTGACGGCAAAGATGCAACGGCGGCGGTCCGCCGCCGCGACCACGAAGGCGCCCGCGGGCTCGTCCTGCGCTGCGCCGTCGAGCAAGGCGGCGAGCGAGACGACGGGCAGAAGCTGGTCGCGATAAAAGCCGGCACCGGCGAAGACGGGGCGCGGGTCCGGCAACGGCACGATTGCCAGGCTCTCGCGCAGCTCGATCACGCAATCGAGCGGCAGCAAATACGTCGCGTTGGTCGTCTCGACAGCGATTGCGGCCGATCGCAGCGGGGCTGCCGGCGCGGCGTCAGTCAAATCCTCCGCAGGCGCTGGTATGGAATTCTCCTCGCGCTGCGCCGCGCTGCCCCGGCGAGCGGCCTCGCCGGCTCGCAGGTTCGCGACCAGCGCGTCGATATCGACATGCTGAGCGGTGGCCGAGACTTCGGCGTTTCTGTCGGCCATGCGCAGCACACGGTCGGCACGCAGGCCGTAATCGTCGCCGCCGCAGGTCACGAGAACGAGTTCGCGTCCTACACCCGTCTCTGGCAGGGCGAGAATCGGCACGAGCTTGCCGCCGATGGCCGCGACGCCGTCGAAGCCTTTGGGCAGGAACGGTGGAAGGACGACGGGGGGCATGGCGACCACTTTGATGACGCTCGCCGCCGCGACGGCGTAAATCCTGTCGCCGCGCGCGAAGAGCACGTCGGATTTGGCGACCGGCGGGCCCGGCTCAGACATCGCTGCCTCTCCGCCGGTAGGTGACCGCGCCGGGCGCCCACAGCGCCTCGAACGCGGTGGCATCGCTCAGCGTGTCGGTCGAGCCGAGCAGCAGCAGGCCGCCAGGGCGCACCGCGCGCGCGAGCCTCTGCTGCGCATAGCGGCGTGCGCGCTCGCTGAAATAGATGAAGACATTGCGGCATAACACGGCATCGAAGGGCTCGGGCGGCAGCGCGCCGTCGATGATGTTGAACTGCGAAAAGCGCACGACACGCTTCAGCGCCGGCGCGGCGGCGCGCATTGCGGGTGCGTTCTTGCCAGCGGCGGCAAGCGGCGGGAAATGATGAAGCAGGGCTGCCGCCTCTGTGCGGAAGGAGGAGAGCGGCCCGGTTTCATAGACGCCTGCCTGCGCCCGCGCCAAGGCGCGGCGGGAAATGTCGGCGCCGACAACTTCGAGCCGCCACGGAGAGAGAAGCGATATTCCTTCCTCCGTCACCTCCGTCTTGCCCGCCTTCGCGAGCGCGTCCAAGGCCAGCGCGGCGATCGAATAGGCTTCCTCGCCCGAGGCGCAGCCGACCGACCAGAACCGCAGGAGATGCGAATGCGCGGCTGCCCGCGCGATCATATCGGGCAGCAGCGCCGCGAAGAATGCGAGTTGCGACGGGTCGCGCATGATGTAGGTCTCATGAACCGTCAGGCTCTCGATCAGCGCCAGCCATTCCGGATCGCTCGCCGGCAGGGATTCGAGCCGCGCGACCTCGGCCTCGATCTCACCGAGGCTGACGGGCGCGAAAATGCGCAGAAGCTTCTCCGCGCCCGGTTGCGAGACGTCGATCCCGGCGCGCTGCTCCACGCCGGCGAGCAGCCGCAGGACAAGCTCATGGCGGCGGTCCGGCGGCGCGGCGAAGCGGAACGGAGGGCGCGCCTCCGGCTCGCGCGTTAGCGCGTCGCGATGCGCTGCCATGGCATCCTGCAGGATCGCCAGCGTGTTTTCGATCGGGGGCGCCATAGGTCGCCTCAGGGTCAGGCCCAGATTTCTTTGTACTTGTCGAGTTCGCCGCGCGAGTGGCCGGCGAGCTTGCTGAGGTCGAGCATCGTCGCCGTGATCTCTTCCGCCGCCGTCGCGTTCGACTGGCCGATCCGCGTCAGCTCGTTGAGGCTCGCGTTGATCTCAGAGATCGCCGCTTCCTGCTCGGCCATCGCGGTGGCAATCGAGCCGATCAGCTTGTCGCTCTGCCGCACGGCGTCGGAAATGCGGCGCATCTTATCGCTCACCTCGCCTGCGAGCGTGACGCCTTCGCCAGCCTGGGCGGTCGAGCGGTCGACGAGCTCGCCGATCTCCTGCGCCAGAGAGGCGGAATTTTCGGCGAGCTTGCGCACTTCTTCCGCGACGACGGCGAAGCCCTTGCCATGATCGCCGGCTCGTGCCGCCTCGATCGCCGCATTGAGCGATAGCATATTGGTCTGGCTGGCGATGCGCGCGATGGCGTCGGCGATATAGCGGACCTTGCTGCTGCTCTCGGCGATGACATTGACGATGTTGACCATGTCGGACATGCGCGTCATGCCGTCGCCCGCCAGCGTCGCGGCGGCGGCGGCCTGCTCGCTGGCGAGATGCGTGTTCTTGGCGACGTCGGAGATGGCCAGCGTGCTTTGGCTGACGGCGCCGGCCGTCTTGCGCAGCGAATTGAGCTGGACGTTCGAGCCGTCGGAGACCTGGCTCACCGCATTGCTCGCCTGTCCTGCGGCGACGGCGATGCGGCCGACGTCGTGGGTGATTTCGGCGGTGAGCGAGTCGGCGGCGACAGCCTGACGCTGAAACGCCTGGATCGCCTTGGCCATCTCGCCGATCTCGTCGTCGCGGTTGGTCGGCACCGGCGCCTTGACGTCGCCCTTGGCAAGCCTGTCGATCGCTTTAGCGACCATATTGAGCGGCTTGATGATGAAATGGCTGATCGAGAAGAGCACCAGCACGGTGACGATGGCGGCCGCGACGAACCCGCAGATGCCAAGGATGCGCAGCTTCGGCTCATAAAAGGCCGCGGCGATGCTGATGCCGGCGATCGTCGCTGCCAGCGCGAGGAGAGCCATTATGGCAAAGATCTTCAGCCCCACCCGCATTCGCCTCAGCTCCCGGAAATAGCTTTGCCACGATACTATACTGCCGGCAAACGAACCGCACCCACTACTTGGCTAATTCCGCCGCCGCGCCGCCCGGCGTTTCGAGCGTTGCGGCGGGCTCCTGCTCGCCGGCATCGACGAGCAGCGCCGCGAAGCGGCGCAACATCCAGACGATGCGCTCGAACAGGCTGGTGATCGTATAAAGTGCCTGCTGGTCCTGTGCCGATAGGGATTTGTCGGCTGAGAAGACACGCCGGCGCATCTGATCGACGAGGCTGTCGCGGTCGGCCGCCATCTTCTGCAGGAGAGCGAGATCGTCGGCGTCGCCATCGCGTACGGCCTCGTAGGCGACCATCAGCAAGGCGGCGAGGCCTTCGGAAAGATTTTCGGCGAGCGAGCGCAGTGCCGGCAGGTCGAACGGTTTGGCCAGCGCGGCGCTAAGTTCGTGCAGCGCCTCGTGGAGCGACTGCAAAAAGCCGTTACGGGCCTGCCGGTTGGCGATTGCGACCAGGACATCGCGGCTCGCTCCGGTATCGGCGAGACCGGTGAGGAAGCGGCCGATCACCTCATCGAGCGTTGCCGCTGCGGCGAGCACCGCGCCCCGTTCGCGGATCGTCTCGCCGCCTTCGAGCAGATCGGCGACGCCGAGATACAACGGCAAGAAGCCGAAGACGCGGGCCTGCTCGCGATCGACCAGCGCCAGGGCGGTCTCCGGCTCCGCAAGCGCCTGGTCGTAAAGGTAGCGCGGCTTCGAGGCGGTCTCCTCGACCGACGGCGGCGCCATATAGGTGAGGAGCGGATACAGCGCGCGATCAAAGATGGCCTGGACGGCGACGGCGGCGATCTGGCAGGCGAGATAGACGAGCGCGACCTGCTTGGCGATATCGCTGGTGATCAACCGGATGAGCGCCGTCAGCAGCGGTATGTGGAAGGCACGTTCGACGATGACGAGCGGCAACAGCGCGACAACGCCGAGGATCTTGACGGCCGCCTGCAAGATGGCGAGCTGACGCGATGAGCCCTCCATACCGGCTGACACGATATAAGTGCTGAACCCCGAGCCGACACTCGCACCAAGAACCGTCAGCATCGCCTGGTCGAGCGTGAACAGGCCCGCCGCCGACATCGAGATCGCGATGATCGTCACGGTGGAGGAGGATTGCAGGGCGATAGCCAGCACGACGCCAACGCCGAATGCCAGGACGCTCCAGCGTGCCGACATCTGAAAGAATTCACGCACCCAGTCGATGTTGCGCAACTCGTGATTGCCGTTGTGCATCAACTGCAGGCCGAGAAAGAGGAGGCTGATCGCCAACAGCGCCGAGACGAATGGGCGCCAGCGCGGGGAGCGATCGAGATTGAGATAATAAAACAGGCCCGTCGTCGCGGTGAGTAACAGGACGAAGAGATGGATGTCGATGGCGACGGCAAGCACCAGCACCGAGGTGCCGACATTGCTCCAGACGAGAATCGGCTGGGCCTGGCGCAGCGTGATCATGTCCGCCTTCGCCATGCTCATCAGAATAACGGTGATCGCGTTGGTACTCTGGACAACTGCGCCGGCAAGCGTGCCGATGGCGGCGCTCATCGCATAATTGCCGGTCGAGCGGGCCACCCATTGCCGCAGGCTTCGACCGGCGAGCTGACCGAGATTGGCGGCGATGCCCTTGGAGCCGACGAAAAACAGCCCCAGACCCGCGAGAATCAAAGCGAAAGTATCAAGGGTCTGCATCCAGCTTGGCTATTCAGCCGGCATGACAGTTTTGCGACAGTCACGAAGGCGGCCAAGCCGTTCGCAGTTTGGGCGCTTCACGTTGCCGAGAGGATGGAGCGCGCCGCGTCGCGCGAGGGCAGAATGTCGAGAATGCGGTTGAAGCCGCTGATCTCGAACACTTCAGCGATCTGCGGATTGAGAGAGCAGAGCACGAGACGGCCGCCGGCGGATTTCATCCGCTTTGCGGCGAGGAGAACAATGCGCAGGCCCGCGCTGCTGATATAGACGAGATCGGCGAAATCGAGCAGCAGGCGGCGCTCGCCGCCGTCGATCTGCTGCAGCACGTCGCGCTCAAAGGCAGGCCCGGTGACGCTATCAATGCGCCCCGCCGGCCGCACTTCGCAAATGTCGTCCGCCATGTCCGGAAAGTCCCGCTACCAATGCTCTGGGAGTCGCTTACTTGTAGCCTATTGCACTGGCAGCAGCAACGCCGCCGCGCTCCCGTCAACATGCGGCGCGCGGTTTAAGTTGCTCGGTGAGGCTGACCTCATGGACGGGCGAGTGGTGCCGCAAGAGGGATTCGAACCCCCGACCCCCTCATTACGAATGAGGTGCTCTACCAGCTGAGCTATTGCGGCGTTCCAG
>JARLIV010000100.1 GCA_031291555.1 Methylovirgula sp.
ACAATAGGCGCGGATGAAGCGCGCGTCGGACGTGCCGCCGGAGGTCGAGAAATGCGGGATGCGCCCGGTATGCGCAGCGATGGCCTCGACGGCGAGATCGGTGAAATGATCGCGCGCGGTGACGAAGGCGAGCGCGTTGCACGGATCGAAGCTCAATTCGTAATGCGCATGCTCTGCCACGGCCGCACAGCGCCGCGTGATTTCATCCGCCAGCGTCTGCGGCGTCCACAGATCGTTGAAGCGGATGTTGAAGCGCGCGCGGGTCGTCGCCGGAATCACGTTCGTCGCCGGGTTACCGACATCGACGGTGGTAATTTCAAGATGACTCGGGTCGAATTCGGGCGTGCCGTCGTCGAGCGGCGGCCCGATCAGCGCCGTCAGCAGACGCAGGAGATGCGGAATGGGATTGTCCGCGTGCTGCGGGTAGGCGACATGGCCCTGCGTACCGCGGACAATCAGCGTGCCAGTCAGCGAGCCGCGCCGGCCGATCTTGATCGTATCGCCGAGCGCCTCGACATTGGTCGGCTCGCCGACGAGGCAATGATCGAAATGCTCGCCCCGTTCGGCGGCCCATTGCAGCAGCTTTACGGTGCCGTTGACGGAGGGGCCTTCCTCGTCGCCAGTGATGAGCAGGCCGATCGAGCCCTTCAGCGGCTGATGCGTTGAGACATAATCGAGCGCCGCGGCGGTGAAGGCGGCCACCGCCCCCTTCATGTCGGCCGCGCCGCGGCCCCAGACTTCGCCCTCGGCGATCTCGGCCGAGAAGGGATTAAAGCGCCAGGACGCTTCATCGCCCGGCGGCACCACATCGGTATGGCCGGCGAAGACGAGATAGGGCGCGCCGCTGCCGATGCGCGCATAGAGATTGTCGATGTCCGGCGTGCCGGGTTCTGAGAAGCGCAGCCGATGCGTCGCAAAGCCAGCAGGCTTCAGCCGCTCTTCGAGCACCGCGAGCGCGCCGCCGTCTTGCGGTGTCACCGAGGGGCAGCGGATCAAGGCGCGCGTCAATTCGCGCGCCAGCTCTGAACGTTGCGACATCGTTATTCCGTAAGGCTTGGCTATGGCTCAAGTCGGATCGTAGCGGTTGGGCCCATCGGTGCCGGGCAAGAAGCCCGCTTCGACCAGATACCAGATTTCGCCGATCAGCGGGATCAGAACAATCAAGACCCACCAGCCGGATTTGTCGCGATCGTGGAAGCGTTTGATGCCGATATTGACCCAGGCGTAGAGCAACGGCAGTTCGATGATCAGATAAAGCAGATGGCCGAAGGTGCTGTGGTGGCCGAAGAGAAGCAGGAGCACCAGACGCACAAAGAGCGAGATGAGAAACAGAGCGATCAAACCGATCCAGAACGGCTGGCGGTCGAGCCGGCCCGTGTTGGTCAAGAAAAGATTTTGCCAATCCATTGCGACCCTCCCTAAATCCCTCGAAGAATAACCGCGGCAACTTTGCAGGTCGGCGTGCAGGGGTCAACGCCGCCGTAGCGCGATGGATGGACTTTGGGAGGTGCTTCTCTGCCTATGGTCGCCGCTTTACGCGCGAAAACGCGCGATTCCGCCAAGCTCGATGACGTTCCAGATCAGCACTGCGAACAGAAGCATATCGGCGGCGATCACCAGCAGATGCGGCGTCTCGCCCCCGGTGCGCGGTTCGAGCCAATGCAGCGCGGCCGCGATGGCGCCGATTATCGGGAGAATACCCGCGAAGCTAGCCGGCCGGCCAAGATTGCGCCAGCGCTTGGCACTGAGATTGTAGAAGGAGATCAAAAGCAACAGGCAGATGAAGCCATAAGCGAGGCGATAGAGGTTGGCGATGAGCACGATCATCGTGCTCGCGAGCGTCGTGGTCAGGCTCTTGTCGGCGAAGGGCTCGATGAAAATCCAGCCGAGCGTCAGCACGGCGAAAACGCCGCTGAGCAGCAAGAGGCCGCGCCACCATGTCGGGGCGTCGATCTCGCCTTTGTCCGAGCGGAAGAGAGTGGAAAAGCTCTGCCGCATCAGTCTCTCAAGAGATCGTTGATCGCCGTCTTGGCGCGCGTCTTCGCATCGACGGTCTTGACGATGACGGCGCAAGCGAGCGAAGGGCTGGGCGTGCCATCGGGCAGCGGCGCGCCAGGCATGGCGCCGGGGACGACGACCGAATAGGCCGGCACGTGGCCGAAGTGAATCTTACCCGTTGCCCGCTCGACGATCTTGGTGGAGGCCGAGATGAAAGTTCCCATCGCCAGGACGGCGCCTTCACCGACGACGACGCCTTCGACGATCTCGGAGCGCGCGCCGATGAAGCAATTGTCCTCGATGATCGTCGGGTTGGCCTGCAAGGGCTCCAGCACGCCGCCGATGCCGACGCCGCCGGAGAGATGGACGTTCTTGCCGATCTGGGCGCAGGAGCCGACGGTCACCCAGGTATCGACCATTGTGCCCTCATCGACATAGGCGCCGAGATTGACGAAGGAGGGCATGAGGATGACGCCCGGCGCCACATAGGCCGAGCGGCGCACGATGGCGCCCGGCACGGCGCGCAGCCCCGCCTTGGCGAACGCGGCAGCATCCCAGCCCTCGAACTTCAGCCCCACCTTGTCCCACCAGCTCGTACCGGCCGGCCCGCCGGAGATCGGCGCCGAATCATTGAGCCGGAAGGAGAGCAGGATCGCCTTCTTGATCCATTGGTTGGTGCGCCAAGCCTCGCGCCCGGTCGCGCCTGGAACGCGTTCGACGACCCGCAGCTTGCCCTGGTCGAGACCCGTAAGGACCGCTTCGACCGCGTCGCGCACCGTGCCCGTTGTGGCAGCGGTGATCGTCCCGCGCTCTTCGAACGCCTGGTCGATAACCTCTTCGAGAGTCTGGCTCATCATTCGCTCCAAAAATCGTCGGCGAGGTTTCGTCCGCGCGGGCGGCGGAGTCAATGGGCTCAGAGACTATGCGGACAGGCTGCGTGCGGCGATGACGTCCGCCAGGAACCCGCCGAGGTCGCTGGTGACGAAGTCGATATGCGGCAGCGCCAGCGTGTCCGGGATTTCGAACGGCTCACGGTGGTCCGCCTGGCCGGGCTTGGGTACGATCAGCACCGTCTTCATGCCGCGCTGATGCGGCACGACCAGATTGCGCTCGATGTCCTCGAACATGGCCGCGGTCATTGGATCGACGCCATGCTTGTCAAAAAAGCGCTGATAGGTGCGCAACTCCGGTTTGGGGATCAGCTCGGCATCCATGATGTCGAAGATTTCCTCGAAACTCGTGCCAAGTCCCAAAGCCTCGGCGGTCAGGAGGGCGTGATCGCGTGAGCCGTTGGTCAGGATCAGCTTGCGGCCAGGCAGGGCGGCGATCGCCGCGGCTAGCGGCAGGTCGGGCGCGAGCGAGGAGCGGTCGATATCGTGCACATAGGTCAGGAATTCGGCAGCGCTGACGTCGTGATCCTCGATCAGGCCGCGCAGCGTCGTGCCGTAGTGCTGATAATAATATTTTTGCAGAGCCCGCGCCGACATGCCGTCGAGGCCGAACAGCGCGATCATGAATTGCGTAATGCGCTGATCGATCCTCGGCCACAGGTCGCAGTCGGGTGGATAAAGCGTATTATCGAGATCGAAGACCCAGGTATCGACATGCGCGAAAGTACCGACATGCGCGAAAGTGTCGATATGCCCGAAGGGATCGGCGCTTTGCGCCTCGGCCGCGCCAAGAATTTCGCCTTCCTGGCGCAGCTCCGTGTCTCTCGTCAGCTTCTTTTTCACCGCGTAATCAGGGTTCCCGCGCCGTGGTCGGTCAAAAGCTCGATCAGCACGGCATGCGGTAGCTTGCCGTCAAGAATGACGACACCTTCGACGCCCTGTTCTAGCGCGTAGATGCAAGTTTCGACCTTGGGAATCATCCCGCCGGTGATCGTCCCGTCGGCGATCAGCGTGCGGATCTCGTCCATCCGCAATTCATGGATCAGCCGCCCGTGTTCGTCGAGCACGCCGGGCACGTCCGTCAGGAAAATAAGGCGCTTGGCGCCGAGCGCGCCGGCGATGGCGCCGGCGAACGTGTCGGCGTTGACGTTATAGGTCTCGCCCTCGCTGCCCTGCGCGATCGGCGCGAGGACGGGGATCAGCTCGCGGCCGAGCACTTGGTCGAGCACCGTGGTGTCGACCTTGGCCGGTTCGCCGACGAAGCCGAGATCGACCTCCTCCGGCTGGCCGGTGAAGGGCGACTCGACCGTGTGCACGAATTTCCGTGCGGTAACCATATTGCCGTCCTTGCCGGATAGGCCGATAGCGCGTCCGCCCTCCGCATTGATGAAGCCGACGATCTGCTTGTTGATCGAGCCGGCCAGCACCATCTCGACGATCTCGACCGTGGCGCGGTCGGTAATGCGCAGGCCGGCGGAGAACTCGGACTTGATGCCGAGCTTCTTCAGCATGGCGCCGATCTGCGGGCCGCCGCCGTGGACAACGACAGGATTGACGCCGGATTGTTCAAGCAGAACCATGTCGCGGGCAAAGCTGCGCGCGACGTTCTCGTCGCCCATCGCGTGCCCGCCGTATTTCACCACGACGATCGCATCGTCGTAATGCAACATATGCGGCAGGGCCTGCATCAGGATTTCGGCTTGCCGCTGCGCGTTCTCCTGCGCTGATTCTGACATCGTGCTCATCCGGGTTTGCCGTGCGCCTTTTAGCCTTAGCGCGGGGGGAGGAAAAGCGCCAAGCCGCCTTCCCGCCGTCTCCCCGTGCAAATATGGGAATCAATCGCTTACATGCAAATGCATGACCTTACGATGAATGTTCGGCGAGCAGTTTGGCGATCGCAGTGCGCAGGTCGGCGATTCCGGCGCCGGTCTCGGACGAGGTGAAAATAATTTCCGGGAAGGCGGCCGGACGCTTGGCGAGCAGGGCGGCCGTCTCCGCGACCCGCAGCCCATAATCGCCGGCCTTGACCTCGTCCGCCTTGGTCAGGACAACCTGGTAGGAGACGGCGGCCTTGTCGAGCAGGTCGAGCATTTCGTTGTCGATCGGCTTGAGCCCATGGCGGCCGTCGATGAGAAGGTAGACGCGCATTAAGGCCGCGCGCCCGCGCAGATAATCGTGCATCAGCCGTGTCCAGGCGGCGATCTTGTCCTTGGCGGCTGCGGCATGGCCATAGCCCGGCATATCGACGAGCCGCAGCCGCGGCGGCGTGCCGAGCGCGAAAAAATTCAGGGCCTGCGTCCGCCCCGGCGTACGCGAGGTCCGCGCCAGGGTCTTGCGGCCGGTCAGCGCGTTAAGCAGCGAGGATTTGCCGACATTGGAGCGGCCGGCGAAGGCGATCTCGGGCAGGCCGGGCGGCGGCAATTGCGCCGCATCGGACGCGGCCCAGATGAAATCGCAAGGCTGGGAGAAGAGCTTCCGGCCGGCTTCTTGGAAATCTTCGTTTTCGGTTGCGGCCATGGCGTTGGGGTTTTCTCCCTCTCCCCGCTTGGGGGGAGGGAATTAAGTCGGGGCCTTCTTGCGGAACATGTTGGCGAGATTGTCCCATAGTTCGACCTTCACGCCCGCGCGCGCCATGATGAGCGATTGCTGCAACACCGAGAGCGTATTGTTCCAGGTCCAGTAGATGACGAGGCCGGACGGGAACGAGCCGAGCATGAAGGTGAAGATCACCGGCATCCAGGTGAACATCTGCTTCTGCACCGGATCGGCCGGCTCCGGATTCATCTTCATCTGGACGAACATGGAGACGCCCATGATCAGCGGCCAAATGCCGATGTTCAGGAAATGCCCGATCAT
>JARLIV010000101.1 GCA_031291555.1 Methylovirgula sp.
GCATGCGCGATCGCCTGAAAGGCGGCAGCCGTCGACATATCCGCCATGAGCTGCGGCGTGATGGCGGCGGGGAATGCAACATCTTGATGTCCCGCCGCCTGATAGGCCGTAAGCGCCAGCGTTTCGCCAGTCAGGCGCAGCGGCACGCTCTTGCCGAGCGTGGTGATGAAGCTAAGCGCGAGGCTCGCGGCAGCGTCCGGATAGGTCAACGTCAGCGAAGCAAGCCGCGTGTGAATGCCATTGGCGATATTCGCCTGCTCAAGCACGAGACCAGCATCGCCGCCGAAGGGCAAAGACCAGAAGCTGTGCTGCGCCTCGCTCTGAAAGACGAGCTTCAAGCTTTGTCTGGCATTCGGACCGCGCAAGAGCTTTTGCAATTCGCGCGCGTCGGTCGGCGCCGCAATGGAGAGCGCATGACGGAAGGTCGACCAGCCGCCCGCGCCCGGCTGGCTGCGGGCGAAGCGGCGCAGCGCCTCTTTCGTGTCGTTGAGCGTGACATCGCCCCGCCGGCGCACGCCAAAGCCGAAGCCGAGCTTGCCGATGGCGCAATCAGGCGTGTCGAGATAGAGCGAGAGCAGTTTCGTCTCGGCCGTCCAATGCGCGCCAGCCTTGCTCAGCCGCGCCAGCAGCAGCTCGCAATCACCCGGATCGAGGGCGAATCGCAGGGTCTTCTCTGAGCCTTTACGCATAGCTACGCCAACAGCTCTCGGCGACGGAACGGGCATGCGATCCTAAAGCCTCTGCCGAGCGGCTATGCAAGCCCATACGATGATCTCTACATTGACCGCGGATGACTGACCATATTCAACAGCCGCAGCTTAGCCTATGATCGGGCGCAAACTTTATCCTTAGTGAACGACATTGACGCAAATGCCCCTTTACCCGACCTGGCAGGATATTGCGCTGCGTCTCGCCCTCACCGTGCTCGCCGGCGCGGCGATCGGCATCGATCGCAGCGTGCGCGGACATGTCGCGGGGGTGCGGACGATGATCCTCGTCGCGCTCGCAGCCGCCCTGGCCATGGTGCAGGCCAATATCCTGCTGCCGCTCGCCGGCAAGACCGGGGCGTCCTTCAGCATCATGGACCAGATGCGACTTCCGCTCGGCATATTGACGGGCGTGGGTTTCATCGGCGGCGGCACGATTTTGCGCCGCGGCGACCTCGTCACCGGCGTCATCACGGCAGCGACGCTCTGGGTCGTGACCGTGATCGGCCTCTGCTTCGGCGGCGGCCAGATTTATCTCGGTATCGCCGGAACGGCCCTGACGGTGTTTACGCTTTCGGCGCTGCGCTGGCTCGACGCAAGGATTCGGCGCGAGCAGCGGGCCATTCTCGTGCTTCGCGCCGCGCCGGACGATGGGCTCTCCGAGCGGCTCAACGCCCTGATCGCACCACTCGGCTATCGGGCCATCTTCCAGCGCCAGAGCGACACGTCGGGCGAACACAAAGTCTGGTTCGAGCTGCTCGGCAAACGCGCGGAAGCCGCCGGGCCGCCGCTCGACCTCGTCAATCTGATCAACCGGAGCTTCGACGTCGCAAGATTTGAACTCGCCCCCGAGCCGCACAATTAGAGCCCGGGTTAAGCGGCCTGCTGCTTCGGCCGCACCTCGGCGGAATAATCCTCGACGAACGCGCGGGAGAGCGACCCAGGCTTGAAAGCATAAGGGCCGATTTCTGACACCGGCGTCACTTCCGCGCCCGTGCCGGTAAGGAAGCATTCTTCGAAATTCGCCAGCTCTTCGGGCATAATACGCCGCTCGATCACCTCGACACCGCGGCGGCGGGCCAGTTCGATCACCGTGCGGCGCGTGATCCCGTCGAGGAAGCAGTCGGCGATCGGCGTATGCAGCACACCGTCCACGGCGAAGAAAATGTTGGCGCCGGTACATTCGGCGACCCGGCCCTGCCAATCGAGCATCATCGCATCGGCATAGCCGCGCCGCTCGGCGCGATGTTTCGAGATCGTACAGATCATGTAGAGGCCGGCCGCCTTGGCCGCCGTCGGCGCGGTCTGCGGGTCGGGCCGGCGATAGTCGGCGATGTCGAGGCGGATGCCGCGCATTTTCTCGGCGACGTTGAACATGCTTGGCCACGGCCAGACCGCAATCGCCGTATTGATCGTTGAATTCTGCGCCGCGACGGCCATCATCTCGCTGCCGCGCCAGGCGACGGGGCGCACATAGCAATCGGTAAGATTGTTCTTGCCGACGACGAGCTGCTTGGCCGCGTCAAGCTCGGCGACCGAATAGGGAATCTCGAAATCGAGCACATTGGCGGAGCGCTTGAAGCGCTCGGAATGTTCTGTCGATTTGAAAATCTGCCCGCCATAGGCGCGCTCGCCCTCGAACACGCAGGAGGCATAATGCAGCCCATGCGAGAGCACATGCAGCTTCGCCTCGCGCCATGGGACGAGATTGCCATTCATCCAGATGAAACCGTCACGCTGGTCGAACGGCAAAACCGACATGGCAGGATCTCCTCTCGCGCGGCCGGTCACGGCCGGCGCGGCGCATTTTGACTCCCAATGGGCCGCAGC
>JARLIV010000102.1 GCA_031291555.1 Methylovirgula sp.
GTCAACCGCGGCAATGTCCTGCAGAAGCTCGGCCGCCAGGCCGAGGCGCTCGCCTGCTACGATGCGGCGTTGCAGATGCGGCCGCATTATCCGCAAGCCCATTACAATCGCGGCATCGCCCGGCAAAGGCTCGGACGCCTCATTGAGGCGGTTGAGGATTTCGATGCCGCGCTCGCGCAAAAGCCGGCCTATCCCGAGGCACTCTGCAATCGCGGCAATGCGCTCAGCGAGCTCGGGCGCCTCGCTGAAGCGGTCGCGTCTTACGAGCAGGCGCTGGCGCTGCGGCCCAACTTCCGTCAGGCGCAGATCAATCGCGCCAATGTGCTGTTCGCTCTGGGCAAGCCACAACTGGCGCACACCGCCGCGGCCGAGATTCTGGCGCAGGAGCCGAACCATGCGCAGGCCCTGTGCATCAGCGGCGCCGCGCAGCAAAGGCTCGGCGATCTCGACACTGCACTCGCCTTTCTCGACCGCGCAGTCGCGGCGCGGCCGGATTTCGCCGAAGCTTGGCTCAATCGCGGCAATGTTCTGCAAGAGCAGCATCGGCTTGAGGATGCGCTCGGGAGCTACGACACGGCGCTGGCGCTGCGGCCCGCTTACCCCGAGGTTCTATCGAGCCGCGGCGTCGCGCTGAAGGAACTGGGCCGTCTCGACGAAGCGCGGGCGGCTTTCGATGCGGCCCTGCAATTGAAGCCCAACTATCCCGACGCGCGCAACAATCGCGCCGGCGCTT
This sequence comes from Methylovirgula sp., assembly GCA_031291555.1. GTDB lineage: Bacteria > Pseudomonadota > Alphaproteobacteria > Rhizobiales > Beijerinckiaceae > Methylovirgula. The sequence continues at coordinate 734 of JARLIV010000102.1, forward strand.
TGCTGCTCGCGGGCGATCTCGTGCAGGGCTTTGCGGCCTTCGAAAGCCGCTGGGAGCGCAGCAATGCGCCGCCGAAGACGCTGATCTCGCCCTTGCCGCATTGGCGCGGCGAGCCGCTCGAAGGCCGCCGCATTCTCGTCTGGGACGAACAAGGCCTCGGTGATCTCATCCAGTTCTGCCGTTATCTGCCGCTGCTGGCCGAGCGCGGTGCTGACGTGACCCTGTTCGGCCGCAAGTCGATGTTCCGCCTGCTCGCGACGCTGCCGTCGCCATCGCATTTCGTCGAGGCGGCCGGGGCGCCGGAAGCCTACGATTATCAAAGCGCCCTGATGAGCCTGCCCTTCGCCTTCGGCACCGCGCTCGCGAGCGTGCCGGCGGGGGTGCCCTATCTCCATGCCGAGCCGGCGCGGACCGCCGCCTGGGCGGAGCGGATTGGGCGGCATGGGTTCCGTATCGGCATCTGCCGCCACGGCAATATGAAGATCAACCTGAAGCGCAACATACCGCTCGCCTGTTTCGCCGGGCTCGCGGCGATCCGCGGTGCGCGCCTGATCAGCCTGATGAAAGACCCACAGCCAGAGCCTGCGGGCTTTGCGCTCGAATCCTTCGGCCCCGATCTCGACGCCGGCCCCGACGCCTTCCTCGATACCGCGGCGGTGATGGCCAATTGCGATCTGATCGTTACCTCCGACACGTCGATCGCGCATCTCGCCGGAGCGCTCGGCCGGCCGGTCTTTCTCGCGCTTCGCCATGTGCCGGATTGGCGCTGGCTTGCCACGGGCGCCGGGTCGCCCTGGTATCCGACGATGCGGCTTTTCCGGCAGAAGCAGCGCGACGATTGGGCGCCGGTCTTCGCCGAGATCGTCGAAGCCGTGCGGGCGCAGATCGCCTCCGCGCGCGGCAAGCTCAGCTTATAGCGGCGAGGCGCCGCGCCGGCGCAAGAACGGCCGCGATCTTCTCGGCAAGCTCGGCGCGCGTGAACGGCTTCGGCAGAACCTGAATCCCGTGGACGAAGCGGCAGCGCTCGATCGTCGAGTCCTGAACATAGCCCGTGGTGAGCAGCACTTTCAATTTCGGGCGCAGCTTCAGCGCCTCCTCAGCGAGCTCGGCGCCGGTGACACCCGGCAGACCGACGTCGCTGAAGAGTAACGTCAGTTCCGCGCCACCCCGCAGGATCGCGAGCGCCTGAGCGGCATTTTCCGTGACGCGGACCTCGAAGCCGAGATCGCGGAGAATTTCGGCGGAATAAGTCCGCACCTCGGCATCGTCCTCGACGACGAGGACCGTGCCGGCCGGCGCCGGCAGCAATGCCCGCTCCGCCCACGGCTCGGGCTCGAGCAGCACCTCCTCAGACTGGGCGCGGGGCAAATAAAGCTTGACCGTCGTGCCTCGGCTCGGAAGGCTCTCGATGCGAACATGGCCGCCAGTCTGTTTCACAAAGCCGTAGACTTGGCTGAGTCCCAGGCCAGTCCCCTGCCCCATCGGCTTCGTCGAAAAGAACGGCTCGAACACCCGATCGAGAATCTCCTTGTCGATGCCCCTGCCGGTATCCGTGATCGAGAGGAGGACATAGTCGCCGGGCGTGATTTCCAGATCCTGAATATCGGTCCTGGCGCCGAACGCGCAATTGCTGGCGGCGATCGTCAACTGACCGCGCCCTTCCATCGCATCGCGGGCATTGATTGCGATATTGAGAATCGCATTGTCGAGCTGGTTGAGGTCGGCAAAAGCCGGCCAGAGGCCGGGCGCGATGGTGGTGACGATCTCGATGTTCTCGCCAAGCGTCCGGCGCAGCAAGTCCGACATCGAGGCGAGAATCGTCTCGATCTTCGCGCCGCGCGGCTCAAGCGGCTGGCGGCGCGAAAAGACGAGCAGTCTCTGCGTCAGGACAGCGCCGCGCCTAGCCGCATCGAAGGCGTTCGTCGCCCAGCGATGCAGCCGCGCCTCGCCCTTCTCAGTATGGCGCCTCAGCATCTCGAGATTGCCGAGCACGGCGGTGAGCAGATTGTTGAAGTCGTGGGCGATGCCGCCCGTGAGCTGGCCGATCGATTCGAGCTTTTGCGCCTGGCGCAATTGCGCCTCCGCCCGCTCGCGCTCCGCCACCGCCTTGCTGCGTTCGCGATCCGCCGCCATCAGGGCTTCGTATGTATTGAAATGGCGGATCAGCAGCCAAAGCACGAAGCTGATCGCAAAGGCGAAGAGAATGGCACCAGCGGTGATGAGAAACCGCGCTTGGCGCCAATCGGCAAGGATGTGATCCTTGAGCCGCGAAATGTTGACGACAAGTGGAAATTCATCGACGCTAATCGTTGCGACAATGCGCTCTGGGCCATCGACCGCATGGGTCGAATCGTAGGTAACAGGCGTGCCCGGCTGGAGAATGCCGGTGAACGACTTGATCTTGTAGACCTCGCCGACCTGGCCGGCGGCCGGATAGCGGGCAAGCAAGGTTCCGTCGCTGCGCCACAGGCTAACCGCGCCATAGTCGCCGATCTGCAGGGTCTTGTAGAGCTGCTCGAAATAATTGAGATCAATCGCCGCGGCAACAACGCCGAGGAAGTGGCCCGAAGCGTCGTCGACACGCCGCGCGAGATAGATCGACCAGCTCTTGGTATCCTCATTGTAGGACGGCAGGCTGAGATACGAACCGCTGATCTCCACGTCGCGCAGGATGGTGAAATAATCGTGGTCCGACAGATCGACATTCGGCGCCGGGTAGGCCTTGGTCGTGCAGATCAGCTTGCCGTCGGGCCCGATCAGGCTCACGTCGTGAATCTGCGGGATGCCGACGATGCGCGATTTGAGCAGCAGATACATTTCGACGCTGGCGCGCTTGCGCATGATATCCTGCGGCTTGGTGATGCCACCGAGCGTGAGATCGTCCTGCAAGCTTGAGAGAACGAGATCGACGCTCTGCATCGTGCGTTCGGTCTCTTGCGACAGCAATAGATCAAGCGCCATCAATTCGCGCCGTGCCTCGGCGACGTCACGGATGCGAAATTCGCGGATCGACAGAACCGCGCCCGTCGCCGCCAAGGCGACGAGCAGAACGCCAAAGACCACGATCATGGGCTTTGGCTGAAAAAACGAACGGCGCGAACCGTCCGGACGCGAGCGGCCTCTCGAAAGCAAGGCTTTTCCCGTATTCTCTGATCCTGAAGGGGCGCCCCCCGACGGCGCGAGGCGCGATCGGAGGCTCAGGTTAACAGGACCGCAGCGGAAGAAAACCCACTCTGCGACTATGCGTGGGATAGCAAAGAAAAATCCATATTTATCAGTAGTCTACGCCAGCCTACCAGCGCACCAACGCGCTGCCCCAGGCCATGCCGGCGCCAACTGCCATCATCGCGACGAGATCGCCGGGCTTCAACCGGCCGGCGCGATTGGCCTCATCCAGCGAGATGGGCAGCGAGGCGCTTGACGTGTTCCCGTAGCGGTCGATGTTCAGCCAGCATTTTTCGCGCGGGATGCCAAGCCTGTCGACCACCGATTCGACGATGCGGATATTGGCCTGATGCGAGATCACGTGGTCGATGGCGCCAGGCTTGAGGCCATTGGCGGCAAGCGCTTCGAGAATCACTTCGGGAAGCACACGCGTCGCATATTTGTAGACCTCGCGGCCGTTCATCGCGATCTTGTTCATCCGCTTCGCCAGCACTTCATCGGATTGGGGATGTTTGCTGCCGCCGCCGGGAATCATCAGGGCACCAGCGGCCGTGCCGTCGGAATGCAGATGGGTCGAGATGAGCCCGCGCGTCGGGTCCGGCGTCGGGCCGAGCACGACCGCGCCAGCCGCGTCGCCGAAAAGGACACAACTGCTGCGGTCTTCCCAATCGACAAGCCGGCTCAGCAATTCCGCGCCGATGACGAGGACACGCTTGGCGCGGCCGCTGCGGATGAATTGATCGGCGATGGCGATGCCGTAGAGCGAGCCGGCACAAGCGGCCGAAAGATCGAACGCGAAGGCGCGCGAGGCGCCAAGCTTGGCCTGCACGAAGACCGCGCAGGAAGGCATCGGCATATCGGGCGAGATCGTGCCGACAATGATCATGTCGAGCTCGGCCGGCGTGGTCTCGGCCATTTCGAGCGCCTTGCGCGCCGCCGCGACAGCCATATCCGACGTCACTTCCCCATCGGCCGCGATATGGCGCTCCTTGATCCCCGTGCGCTCGGTGATCCAGGCATCGGAAGTATTAATGATCTTTTCAAGATCGTGATTAGTGAGGATGCGCGACGGTGCGTAGGCTCCCGTCCCCAGTATATGGGAATGCGTCACGTTGTCGGCCCTTATCGCCGCTCAGCGGCTCCGAGCAACGCATAGGCTGAAAAGGACGGCACCGCAATCGCGGATAATGCGGCCGCCACAGAAGTCACAGCCGCGTCGGCCCGGCGCTAGCCGATGCCATAAGAGCGTCTAATTGATCCGCTTGCCATATTCACTCGCCAGCGCAGCCTCAGGCGCGCAATTGATAAGAGCTGCGCAAACGATCGATGACGCCGCGTGCGCCGCGCAGGGCCGCATTATCGACGCGCGGCCTGAACCCGGCGAGCGCCCAATTCGCGCCGCCGCCCTCAGGCGCGCATGGCCGGATGAAGATATCACCGACATCCTCAAATCCAGCTTGTTTGTGCAAGGCGCGTAGGCAGATTTCGCGCAATTCGGCTTGGGAACGCAGCTCGCACGGCATATCCGGCCTCCTTGATCGGGAAACATGGCGATGCTTCACAACGCCCGAAGCTGCTATATGTTCCAATTCGGAAACATGATGTGAGCGGTATGACACCGGACGATCTGCAAACGCGCATCCTTTATCGTGACGCGCTGATGCTCGTGCTCGACAAGCCGGCGGGCATCGCCGTGCATCGTGGACCGAAGGGCGGCGTGTCGCTCGAAGCTGGATTTTCGGCCTTGCGCTTCGGTCTGCCGCGCGATCCCGCACTGGCCCATCGGCTCGATCGCGACACGGCCGGATGCCTTGTGCTGGGGCGCCATCACAAGGCACTCGAAAGACTCGGTCTGCTCTTCAAGCAAGGCAAGATCGGCAAGACCTATTGGGCTGTCGTCGAAGGCGCGCCGCGCGAGGATGAAGGCCTGATCGACCTGCCGCTCGGCCGGCTCGACGCCACGCGCGGCTGGTGGATGAAGGTCGATCCGCAAGGCCAGCCCGCGCAGACACGCTGGAAAATCCTGGCGCGCGGCGAGAGAAAGTCGCTATTGGCGCTCACCCCGCTCACCGGCCGCACGCATCAGCTGCGCGTCCATTGCGCGGCGAGCGGCTTCCCCATCCTCGGCGATCCGATCTACGGCGCGGGCGATCGCGACGCGCGGCTGCATCTGCTCGCCCGCACGATCGAAGTGCCGCTCTACAAGAACAAGGACCCGATCAAGGTCGAGGCGCCGGTGGCGCCGCATATGCAGCCCGAAGTTACGGCGCTGCTCGGCGCGGCCTCAGGCTAGATGACGCAGGCTGCCGACCTTGGGGGTTACGATGCCGCCGTCGGCTCGAGCGCGGCAATCTCCTTCACGCGCTTCGACTCGGCCGCTGCGCGATGGTCCTTCGCCAGCACTGTATAGACCGCCGGCAGAACGAAAAGCGTGAACAGCGTGCCGATCGACATGCCGGAAACGACGACGATGCCGATCGAGAAGCGGCTCGCCGCGCCCGCGCCGGTGGCGATGACGAGCGGGATCAGACCCGTCACCATCGCCGCCGTCGTCATCAGGATCGGGCGCAGACGGATGCGCGCGGCCTTCTTGATCGCCTCGACGCGATCCAGCCGCTCATGGATCTGCAATTCACGCGCGAATTCGACCATCAAGATACCGTGCTTGCTGATAAGCCCGATCAAGGTGACGAGGCCGACCTGCGTGTAGATGTTGATCGTCGCGACGCCGAAGAACAAGGGCACCAGCGCGCCGCTGATCGCCATCGGCACGGAGACCATGATGACGAGAGGATCGCGCAAGCTCTCGAATTGCGCCGCAAGCACAAGGTATATGATGATCAACGCGAAGAAGAAGGTGACAGCCAGCTGATTGCCTTCCTGCACGAATTGCCGCGAATCGGCAAGGTAATCGTGGTTGAAGCCGGCCGGCAGATTCTGCGCCTGCTTTTCAAGGAAGGCGACCACCGCCCCCATCGTGACGCCCGGCATGGCCACCGCCTGGAAGGTCGCGGAATTGAGCTGATTATAATGTGTCAGCGCATTCGGATCGGTGTCGGTCGAAACCGACACCACCGTCGAAAGCGGAATCTGCGCCCCAGTCAGAGAGGGCACATAATATCTCGACAGGAGTTCCGGTGTCAGCCGGAGGCTGCGCGGCACTTCCGGAATCACCTCGTAGGAGCGTCCCTGCAAGTTGAACCAGTTGACGTAATTGCCGCCGAGCATCAGTGCCAGCGTATTGCCGATCTGCTGCATCGTGAGGCCCAGGTCGCTCGCCTTGCTGCGGTCGATCTTGATGCGAACGACCGGCTGGTTGAATTGCAGATCGCTGTCCGAGACGATGAAGAGCCCGCTCTGGCGCGCCGCCGCCTTGATCTTCTCCATCTCCTTGTAAATCACCTCGAAGCTGGCCGTCGAGTTGATGACCATCTGGATCGGCAGGCCGCCCGGCCCACCCGGCAGCGCCGGCAGATTGAAGGCAAAGGCGTTGACGCCAGGAATCTGTGACAACTTCGCTTGCACCAAGGGCTTCAACTGCATCGCCGAGCGCTTGCGCTCGTCCCAGGGCTTCAGCAACATGCCGGAGATGCCCTGGTTGGCTGACGGCGTGCCGTTGAGAACGAAGCGCAGATCGGTCTCGGGGAAGGAGGCGAAGGCCTTGTCGAGTTGCGCACCGTAATAGTCGGCGTAATTGATATTGCCATATTGCGGCGTCTTGGTGAGCGCGAAGACGATGCCCTGGTCTTCCTCCGGCGCGAGCTCCGCGCTTGAATGAAGATAAAGGAAGACGACGAGCCCCAAGATCGTCACGGCGAAAAGGCCGGTCGCGGCACGGTAATGAAGCGAGCGGTCGAGCCGCCGGCCGTACCAGTCCGTCACGGCGCTGAAGACCCGATCGACGAGCTTGGCAAAGCGCCCGTGCTGGCCACCGTTCTCGAGGAGCATCGAGCACATCATCGGCGAGAGCGTCAGTGCGATGAGGCCGGAAATGACGACCGAGCCAGCGAGGGTGAAGGCAAATTCGCGGAACAGCGTGCCCGTGAGACCGCCGAGGAAGCCGATTGGCGCATAGACGGCCGCGAGCGTGATCGTCATGGCGATGACGGGGCCGACGATTTCGCGCGCGCCGATCAGCGCCGCCTGCACCGGCGTTCTGCCCTCCTCGATATGGCGGTAGATGTTTTCGACCACGACAATCGCGTCGTCGACGACGAGGCCGATCGCGAGAACCATGGCGAGCAGCGTCAACAGATTGAGGCTGAAGCCCATCATAAGCATCAAGGCGCAGGCGCCGACGAGCGACAGCGGGATCGTTACGACGGGAATCAGCACGGACCGGATCGAGCCGAGGAATAGGAAGATCACGACAACGACGATCAACACCGCTTCGATCAGCGTGTGCTCCACCTCATCGATCGACGACTGGATGAATTTCGTCGAATCGTAAGCGACCTTCATCTGCAGCGAGGGCGGCAGGTTGCGCTCGATCGACGGGAATAGCGCGCGCACGCCGCGCACGATCGACAGCGGATTGCCTTCCGGCGTCGCCTGCACGCCGATGAAGATCGCATGCTCGCCATTGAAGGCGACGCTGGAATCCTCGCTCTGCGCACCGAGATCGACCTTAGCGATATCCTCAATGCGGACGAGGCCGCCGTTCTTGGCCTTCACGATCATGCTCTTAAACTGATCGATATTGGTCAGGTCAGCATTGGTCGTGACGTTCGAGACGGTGTAATAGCCCTTCACCTGACCCGCAGCCGCCTGGAAATTGTTGGCCTGGATGGCGGCGACGACATCGGCGGCGGAGACGCCCCGCCCGGCCATGCGGATCGGATCGAGCCAAAGCCGCATCGCAAAGGTTTGGCCGCCGAGAATGTCGGCCGAGGCGACACCATCGACAGTCGAGAGAATCGGCTGGACGACGCGCGTCAGATAATCGGAGATCGCCGAGCCGGAAAGCTCCTTGCTCGAAAACCCGATATACATGACCGCGGTGGTCTGGCCGGTCGATTTCACAATGATCGGATCGTTGGCGTCCTTCGGAATCTGATATTTGACTTGATTGACCTTCGCCATCACGTCGGTCAACGCCTGGTTCGGATCGGCATTGAGCTTCATATAGACGGAGATCGTGCTCGTCCCCTGCACCGATTGCGAGGTCATGTAATCGATGCCCTCGGCCGAGGCGACAGCCTGCTCGATCGGCGTCGTGATGAAGCCCTGCATCAGTTCCGGCGAGGCGCCCGGATAGGTCGTCGTCACGGTGATCACCGTGTTCGACAATTTCGGATATTGCCGCACCGGCAGATGCACCGCGGCATTGAGGCCGATCAGCAAGATAAGCAAGCTGACGACGAGCGACAGAACCGGTCGCTTGATGAAAATATCGGTGAAAGCCATCAGCTGCGCTCCGCCCTCAATAGGGGCTCGGTTGGGCCGGAATGGGCGGCGGCGGCTCGGGCGAGACTGCGACTTCCGCACCAGACTGCAGCTTGATCTGCCCCACGGCAGCGACCTCGTCGCCCGGCTTGAGATTGCCGGAGACGACGACGCGGCCATCGATGCGCTCGCCCGTCCTCACGAAGGTCCGCACCGCCGTCAGCGTTTCCTTGCCGTCACTGTCCTTCGACTTCTTGATGAGGAAGACGGAGTCGCCATAGAGCGAATAGTCCGCGGCCGTCTCGGGCACGGTCATGACCGGCGGATTCGTCGGCAGCTCGACGGTCGCGGTCGCGAACATGCCCGGCTTCAGCGCGTGGTCCGGGTTGTCGAACGTCGCTTGCACCGAAATATTGCGTGTATCGATGCTGATCTGCGGCTCGATCGTGGTGATCTTGCCGACAAAGATGCGGCTCGGGTAGGCATCGACGATGACGTGCACGGCCTGGCCGAGCTTCAAATCCGCGCTGTTCTTCTCCGTAACGGTGAAATTCACCCAGACCTGCGAGAGATCGGTAAGCGTGGCGATCTCAGCGCCGGTGCTGAGGAATTGGCCGACCTCGATGTGGCGCAGACCGAGTTCGCCGTCGAAGGGCGCGAGGATGAGATCTTGCGAGATGATCGCCTTGGTCTTGGCGATATTGGCTTCCACCTGGTCATAAGTCGCCTGCGCGTCATCGACCGTCGCTTGCGGACCGAACTGCCGCAAAGCGAGCGCCTTGGCGCGCTGAAGCGCCAATTTCGCATTGGTCGCCTGCGCCTCGAGGGCTGCCAGATCGCCGCGTGCGGGATCGTCAAACAACTGCACGAGCGGCTGACCTTTGACGACATGCTCGCCCGGCTCGAACATGATTTTCACGACACGGCCAGCGAGATCGGTCGTCACATTGACCTGATGCACGGCGACGACATCGCCGATGCCGCTGAGGAGATTCGGCAGAACCTCGGTTTTGACTTTTGCGACGCTGACCACGACCGGCGGCATTTTCATATGCGCAAAAAACTGCGCGATCATATGGTTGCGGAATTGATTGAAGCCCCAGAAGACGCCGACCAGCAGCGCCAGCAACAGGGCGACGATCGAGAACCACAGCTTGGTCCGCACCGGCCGCTCGCCTTTCGACTTGCGAAAATCCGTCCGAGTTGCGACTTCGGTTTCGACAGAGAGCGTCATTTGGCTAATTCCAGAGCAGAGGATTCAAAGGCTTCGAACGGGAGATCGAGCGCGCCATGCGCCACGATCGCGGCATCGGTGAGGCCGACGCCGCGCAAGATATATTCGCAGACCTCCCGCTCGAGCTTGGCGGCGGGCGGATAATCGAGCGAGGGCAGCGACGGAAGTTGCGTCGCCGCTAGGGTGCAGATCGTGTGATGGGCGAACCAGAAGAGATTGCGCGGGCTTGCCGCGCCCGGCTGCGCATCGCCGACGGCAATGGCTTGTTCCAGCGAATCGACGAAAATCGGTGCGATAACCTGCTCGACTTTGTCAGACAGGACTTTAGCGAATTCGCCATCTTCGAGATAACTCGAAAGGGTGAGGCGCAGCTTCTGGTTGCCCTCGGCGTCGGCGCCGTCCGCCGCCTTCAGGAAATAGTTCACCATGCCGCGGATGATCTGCACCAGGGTGCGCGTCGATGGCGACTCGGCCCGCAACCGCGCGAGGCCCGGATCGGCCGTGCAGATGCCGGCAAGGATCTCGGCGTAAATCGCGGATTTGTTCGGGAAATGCTTGAACAGCAGCGCCTCGGAAATGCCGGCCGCGTCAGCGATCCGCCGGGTTGTCGTCCCGGCAAAGCCATAACGGGCAAACAGCGGCAGCGCGCATTCGAGAATCTGCAGGCGACGGTTGTCGCGGGAAAGTCGGGGCGGTTGCATGGCTTGTAAGTGAACGCTCACTTACCGGCTTGTCAAGTAAAATAGCGGAGATTTTTCTCCTTCCCGGCAATCGTCATCGCCGGCTTTCGGCTGTCCGCCCGAAAGCCTAGGCCCGCCAGGTGGATGGCCCCGCCCAGCTTGTCTGGGACAATCCCGCGATCCTGCGACACATGCCTTTCTTTCGCGGAGGGCGCCTGCTATCCCGCAGCGCATGACCAAGCTTGAAAATATCCGCAATTTCTCGATCGTCGCACATATCGACCACGGCAAATCGACGCTTGCCGACCGCCTGATCCAGACCACGGGCGGCCTGTCCGAGCGCGAAATGGTCGAGCAGGTGCTCGATTCCATGGACATCGAGCGCGAACGCGGCATCACCATCAAGGCGCAGACGGTCCGCCTCGAATACAAGGGCAAAGACGGCGAGACCTACATCCTCAACCTGATGGATACGCCGGGCCATGTCGACTTCGCCTACGAAGTCTCGCGCTCGCTCGCGGCCTGCGAAGGCTCGCTTCTCGTCGTCGACGCGAGCCAGGGCGTCGAGGCGCAGACGCTTGCCAATGTCTACCATGCGCTCGATGCCGGCCACGAGATCGTGCCCGTGCTCAACAAGATCGATCTGCCCGCCGCCGAACCCGAGCGGATCAAGCAGCAGATCGAGGATGTGATCGGCCTCGATGCCTCGGACGCCGTGCTGATCTCGGCCAAGACCGGCCTCGGGATCGGGGATGTACTGGAAGCGATCGTCCATCGCCTGCCAGCGCCCAAGGGCGATCTCAAAGGGCCGTTGAAGGCGCTGCTCGTCGATTCCTGGTACGACGCCTATCTCGGTGTCGTCGTGCTGGTGCGCATTTTCGACGGCGTGATGAAGAAGCATCAGAAAATCAAAATGATGGGCACCGACGCCCATTACGAAATTGACCGGATCGGCGTCTTCCGCCCCAAGATGCAGGATGTCGAGGAGCTCGGACCCGGCGAGATCGGCTTCATCACCGCGCAGATCAAGCAGGTGGCCGACACGCGCGTCGGCGATACGATCACCGACGAGCGCCATCCGGTCGCCGCGGCCCTGCCCGGCTTCAAACCGGCGCAGCCCGTGGTCTTCTGCGGGCTCTTTCCCGTCGATGCCGCCGATTTCGACGATCTGCGCGCCGCGATGGGCAGGCTGCGCCTCAACGATGCGAGCTTTTCCTATGAGATGGAAAGCTCCGCGGCGCTCGGCTTCGGCTTCCGCTGCGGTTTCCTCGGCCTGCTGCATCTCGAAATCATCCAGGAACGGCTGGAGCGCGAATTCAATCTCGACCTCATCGCCACTGCGCCTTCGGTCGTCTACCAGATCGTGCTGCGCTCGGGTGAAACCGTCTCGCTGCACAATCCCGCCGACATGCCCGACCCGACGCGGATCGAGCGCATCGAAGAGCCGTGGATCCGCGCGACGATCCTGACGCCGGACGATTACCTCGGCGCGGTGCTGAAGCTCTGCCAGGAGCGGCGGGGCGTGCAGGTCGATCTCAATTATGTCGGCGCCCGCGCCATGGCGGTCTATGACCTGCCGCTGAACGAAGTGGTCTTCGATTTCTACGACCGGCTGAAATCGATCTCCAAGGGCTATGCGAGCTTCGACTACAACATCAGCGATTATCGCGAGGGCGACCTGGTGAAGATGCAGATCCTGGTCAACGCCGAGCCGGTGGACGCCCTCTCGATGCTGGTCCACCGCACGAGAGCCGAGGCCCGCGGCCGCGGCATGGTGGAAAAGCTGAAAGAGCTGATCCCGCCGCACATGTTCCAGATTCCGATCCAGGCGGCGATCGGCGGAAAAATCATCGCGCGTGAGACCGTGCGCGCCTTCCGCAAGGACGTTACTGCGAAATGCTACGGCGGCGACGTGACGCGCAAGCGCAAGCTCCTCGACAAGCAGAAGGAGGGCAAGAAGCGCATGCGCCA
>JARLIV010000103.1 GCA_031291555.1 Methylovirgula sp.
AGGGTGGTGTCGGAATCGACGAGCCGATAGACGCACGCCGGGTGGCGCAGCGCGATCCGTGCCGTCAGCCGCTCGAGATTGTTGCGCTCGTTTTCGAAATCCAGCCCCGGCGCGTGAAGCTCGGCAAGCTTGGCGACGATCATCTCGTGATAGATGATGTCCGGCGCGATCGAGAAACCGCTCTCGCTTTGGTCACGGACGACGCCATGGACGAGGCCGAAATATTCGAGATCGATGCCGACCCTCATATTCACGGGGATGACGACCTTTTCCCGGCCGGGCTCGGTATAGATGAGCACGATGCGCTCCGGCGCGACACGCTGCGTCACACAGGTCAGCTCGGCGCCGTTCGGCAGCACGCATTTGCCGCTGAAGGGCCGAGTCGTCGGACGCGCGGCGGTCGCGGAAGGCCGGCGGCGGTCGTTCGCGCCGCGGACGAGCGAGTCACTTTGACGCGGACCCTGCTGTGCCTGGCCGGCGGCGGACACGTTCGCGCTCGGCTTGAGAGCCTCGGCCGGGCGGCTTTCAATCTCCCCCGGGTTCACGAGGCTCCAGATATTCAACCTGTGGGAAAGTTTGGTCGGCGTGTCCATCATCCATCTCCGACACGCGCGCATAGGCGGTCGCGGGCGAATTTTGAACGCGACAGGTAATTTTTTAGTTATTTTGGCATGCGTTTTCGCCTTTGGTGTTCATCAGTCGTTAGCGATAAGCCCGCGCGGGGCCGATCCAGCCGACGGCGCCGCGTCCGAGGCGATGCGGCCCGACCGCAGACGCAGGACGCGGTCGCAGCGCGCCGCCAGCGCCGCATCATGCGTGACGAGCACCAGCGTCGCGCCCCGCGCGCGCTGCAGAGCGAACAGGAGATCGATCACCTTCGTTCCGTTCTCCTCGTCGAGATTGCCTGTCGGCTCGTCGGCGATGAGAATCGAGGGATTCGGCGCCAGGGCACGCGCCAAGGCGACGCGCTGCTGTTCGCCGCCCGAAAGCTCGGGCGGATAATGCGCGAGCCGATCGGCGAGGCCGACTGTCGCAAGTTCCGCCTCGGCGCGGCGGAAGGCTTGCGGCACGCCGGCGAGTTCGAGCGGCACGGCAACATTCTCGAGCGCCGTCATCGTCGGGATCAGATGAAACGATTGAAAGACGATGCCGATCCGCGCGCCGCGAAAGCGCGCCAAAGCATCTTCGTTCAGATCGCGCAGAGCCGCGCCGTCAACCGTCACCGCGCCGGATTGCGGCCGCTCGAGGCCGGCCATCGCCATCAGCAAAGTCGATTTGCCCGAGCCGGATGGGCCGGACAGCCCGACCGAGGCGCCGCGCGCGATGGTCAAGGAGATGCTTTTCAGGATATGGACACGCGCCGCGCCGCGGCCGAGGCTCAAATCGACATTGTCAAATATGATCGCCGCATCGTCCATCATCGCGTCCAGATTGCGCTTAGCTCTTGCTCTTGCTCTTGCTCTTGCTCTTGCGCTCGCACTTGCGCTTTCAATTCCGGCGGTTTTCGGGCTTTGCGCTGGGGCACCCGCCGCCGCCAAGTCGCTCTCCAAGCCGCTCAAGATCGTCGCTTTTGGCGACAGCCTGACGGCGGGCTACCTTTTGCCTGCCGACGCCGCCTTCCCCGCCGTATTGGAAAAGGCGCTGCGTAAGGCGGGCTATGATGTCACGATCGTCAATGCCGGCGTCTCCGGCGATACGGCCGAAGACGGGCTCGCGCGGCTCGATTGGGCGCTCGCCGATGGCGCCGACGGCGTCATCCTCGAACTCGGCGCCAATGATATGCTGCGTGGCCTTGACCCCGCCCGCACGCGCCAGACGCTCGATACGATCCTCGCCAAGCTTGCCGCGCGGCATATCAAGGTGCTGATCGCCGGCATACGCGCGACGCCGAGCCTCGGCACCGACTATGCGCAAGCCTTCGATGCGATTTATCCGACACTGGCGGCGAAATACAAGGCGCCGCTCTATCCGTTCTTTCTGCAGGGTGTCGCGGGCGATAGGAACCTCGAACTCGACGATGGATTGCACCCGAACCGCGCCGGGGTGGAACGGATCGTCGCCGGGCTTCTGCCGCAGGCAGAGACGTTCGTCCGCAGCACCGCGGTGCAATAAGGTCTTTCTCAAAAGTTCAATCCGGTCCAAAATGGAAATAGTCGGAATCGATTCGGTGCGTTGACGCCTAGGGCAAGTTCCGAAAAAGTTGATAGACTTTTCGATCGGAATTTGTCCCAACGTTTGATTTGGCGGCGATGCGCGGGATTGTTTCCTATCGCGATCGCGCTTCCGTTGCTTTCGGGCGCGGTCCTCATCGAGAGGAGGATCCCATGCCCCGTTTGTTCACGGGTCTCGAGATTCCCTCCGACCTTGCGAGCGATCTCGGGATGCTGCGCGGCGGCATCTCCGGCGCCCGCTGGATCGACACCGACCATTACCATCTCACGCTCCGCTTCATCGGCGACATCGACTATGCGACGGCGCGCGATGTCTGCGGCACGCTGGAGCAGATTCGCCGGCCGGCTTTCACCGTCACGCTAGAGGGGCTCGATTCCTTCGGTGGCGGCAAACCCCGCGCGATCATCGCCAAGGCGAAGCCGGCGGCGCCGCTCGTCGAACTCCAGGCCGAACAGGAGCGGCTGATGCGGCGCATCGGCATCCCGCCCGAGCCGCGCAAATTCACGCCGCACGTCACGCTCGCGCGGCTGCGCGACGCCTCCAGCGCGGCGGTCGCCGCCTATCTGACGACGCGCGGTTTCTTCTCGCGCCGCTTCGAGGCGACGCAATTTGTCCTGTTTTCGGCGCGCGCCGCCACCGGCGGTGGGCCCTATCTTGTCGAGGCGGCCTTTCCGCTCGGGTGACTTGGCCAAAGCCACCCTAGCGAAAACCGCACGGCGCATTATCTCCTTCACGGGAGCCGCGACATGAATGCGGGACGCAAAACACCATCGGAAATCGCCCGCCGGCTGAGCCGGCGGCCCAAGCGCGAATCGCCCGGCGCCTGGCGGCGCGAGACCTATACGCTGCCGCGTAGCGAGGCGCGCGCCAAAGCGCATGAATGGTTCGATGCCTTTCCGAAAGCCGCCTATATGACCGAAATCGAATCCTGGCGCGAACTCGCGGACGGGCAGATCGAATTCACCATCCGCCGCCTGCCGAGCGCGGATTAAGCGCCGTCCAGGACGGCGCCTTTCAAATCTCCGGAATATCCGGCGTCTGCCAGGCGAGGTGCTGGCCGGCATCAACGGCGATCATCTGGCCGGTGACATTGCGCGCTTCGATAAGATAGAGCGCCGCGTCGGCGATCTCCTCGACCCGAACGGCGCGCTGGAGCAGCACGCCCGCCGCCTCCTTGGCAAAACCGGCATCGCCCTGCGGCGTGTTCGGCAGCACCGGCCCCGGCCCGACAGCGTTGACGCGGATCCGCCGCGGCGCGAATGCCTGGGCCATGGTCTGCGTCGCCCACCAGAGAGCCGCTTTGGTGATGCTGTAGGAAAAGAATTGCGGCGTCGGCCGCCAGACCCGTTGATCGACCAGATTGACGATCGCGGCTTCCGCCCCCTCCGGCACCTGATCGGCGAAATGCTGCGCCAGCAGCAGCGGCGCGCGCAGATTGATCGCGATGATCTTGTCGAAAAGAGCGACATCGATCGCATCCGCCGC
>JARLIV010000015.1 GCA_031291555.1 Methylovirgula sp.
ACTGGGATGACCCGCAATTGCAGACCGGCGCACCAGATCCGCCGATGCGCGCTCTCAAGCGTGTTGTGCAGGTCCCGCAGATCGCGCAAATCCGCGCCGATCGCGTCGCGTTGGTCGTACCAGTCCGCGCCGTCGCCCATGCCGCGCGCGTCGCCCCGGCGAACCTCGCGCAGGGCTCTGGCGAGCGCGCCGTGCTGCAGGTTGTCGGCGAAGGCCGCGAGCGCCGAGCGCATCTCACCGATCTCGGCCATCAGATCATCGACTTTCTCGCTCGGTACGCGGATGAGCGGCGCCCGTGACGGCGCGGCTGGGGCATCGCCGCCCGCCGTACCGCCTTGCGCCGATGACTCGCCGAGCGTTTTGACGCCACGCAAACACACCTGCTCGGGGTCGAGAGCGGCGAGCTGTGCCTGAACCCAGTTCAGCGGATGTTCCGTGACGATGAGGAACTCGAAACAGCCGGCGCCGCGCCGGTGCGCAGTACGGCTGGTGATCGCCTGCACTGCGGTCGAAAGCCACGCGAGCACGTCGCCGGCGACCTCGGGGTGGCTTTCTAGATCGAGCAGCAGTTCGAAGGCCTGCTGGCCCTCGGCGATGGCGCGCTCGAGCTTCGCCAATTGCTCCGGCGACAGCGTCGCCAGAAGCTCCCGGCTGAGAGGTGTCATCGCCGCGCGCTCTAGCGCGTCCTCTTTTTGCGCGCCGCGCAGACTCGCCTCCCAGCGTGATGCCAGGACGTCGGCCTGGCGCGCTGCAATGTCGGTTCCGGTGTCGGCGGCGGCCCGCAACTGCGCGGCGGTCTCGCGGGCGAGGTCAAGCAGGGCGGCGTGCTGGGAAAGGTCCGATCCGCTGAGGCCGCGGGCTTTCTCCTCGAGCAGAATGAGAAGTCGCCCAGCCTGCGCGAAGCCCTGGCAGGCGGCCATCACCCGCACGGTCTCCGCCGCGGCCAATAGGCCGGCCGCATCAGCGGGACGATCAGGCCACGCCGCGGCGGCAAGCCCGTCGAGACTGGCCGCGTAATCCGGCTTCAACCGCCGCGCCAGCGAGGCCGCGAGCACATCGGCGCCGGAGCGATGGCCGGTCAATTCCTCGATGATTTTCACCTGCTCGTAGACATCTCCGCAGAGGCCGACGATCCGCGCCCGCGCGGGCGGATCGGCAGCCGCAAGGCTGGCCAGCGTATTCAGGTGCTCTGACAGGGAGTCGAAGCCCATCATCTCCGCGCCATAGGCGAGCTCGGAGCAGGCTTCAGCGGCGGCGGCGCGGTCGGCGGCGGCGTCGGACAGCGCCTGCGCCGTCGTGCCAAGTCGTTGCTCCAGAAGCTCGCTATAGATGCCGAGCATTTCCGGGTTGTCGCTCAGCGCGGCGCTTTGCGCGGCGGACGCGCCGTCTGCGCTCGCCAGCGGCACGTCCGCGCGGCTGTGTTTCTCGAGTTCTGCGAGAATGTCCCCCGCCGGCCGGGCGTCCCGCCGCGTCGTCAACACTTCGTCGCGCATGTTCTTGAGTCGATCGACAGCGCGAAGCAGTACGCTGGTGAGGACAGGATCGAGCGGCGTCCTACCTTCGCGCACGAGCGCTAGAATGTCCTCGCAACGGTGCGCGACGGCCTCGACATGGCCGAAGCCCATTGCCAGGAACGTGCCCTTGAGCGAATGGAAATATCGGAACAGCGTGCCGATCTCGGACGCCGGCCACGTGGCGGCGGGGTCCGACAAAAGCCGCTCGAGGCTGTCGAGGTTCTCCTCCGTCTCGGCGGCGAATTCGTTCCAAAGGGTGTCGAGCTCGGAAGCCATGGCGAGCCTTAAATGTTGCGGGCGAGGCCGGCCGGCGTTTCGGCGCCCGCTTTGCTGAACCACGTCTCGATCCGCTCGGCGATCCGCGCGATCGACAAGACCTCGCACCCCGGCGCGGCGGCGTAGGCCGCCTGCGGCATGCCGCCGACGATGCAGGTCGCCGGGTCTTGCACGAGGACGGGGGCGTCTTTGCCGCGCAGAGCGCTTGTGCCCTTCGCGCCGTCCTCGCCCATGCCGGTCAGCACGATCCCGGCGGGCGCAGTGGCGACGAGCGCGGCGGACTCGAACAGAGCGTTGGCGCAGGGATGCAGATTGCCCTCCATCTGCGCCAGACGCAGTTCGTACCCCCCCGACCGGCAGGGCGCAATGATGCCGTCGCGGCCGCCCGGAATGAGCGTCACGCTACGCGGCGTAAGCGCTAGGCGATGCGACCCTTCCCGCACCTCATGGCCGGTGTCGTGGGCAAGCGCTTGCGCCAGGCTGGCGGTGAACAATTCCGGCATGTGCTGGGCGATGACGATCGGCGCGGCGACGGCCGCATGACCGGAGAGAAGCGCGGTTAGCGCCTGCGGGCCGCCGGTCGAGGCGGCGACGACGATGACGTCGGGTCGCCAGGCCGCCGTTTCCCGGCGCGATGGTGGCGGCAGGGCTGTTCCGGCCTGCGGCGCCGCGCGCGGCTTCACCCAGGCGCGCAGCTTGCGGCGCAACTCGGAATCGATATGGGCGAGATCGGTCTTCGCGAAGCCGGACGATTTCGAGACGAAATCGACGGCACCGAAACGCAACGCCTTGACCGCCGCGTCCGCTCCCGCCTGGGTATGCGCGCTCACCATGATGATGGCCGGGCGCGGTTCGGCGCCGCGGGCGATCTCCGCGCAGGCCGTCAGGCCGTCCATCTCTGGCATTTCGATATCGAGCGTGACGGCATCGGGCTTGAGCTCCCGCGCCATGTTGACGGCCTCGACGCCGTTCTGCGCTTCGCCGATCACCTCGATGTCGCCCTCAGCCTCGAGAATCTG
>JARLIV010000104.1 GCA_031291555.1 Methylovirgula sp.
CATGGGCGAGGATATCGGCTCCGACGCCAACGAGGAGACCGAGCAGAGCGACGACCAGCAGGCCGGCGCCGACGATACCGAGGCTTTCGAGGGCCAGCGCGACGAGAGCGCCGACACGGCGCAAGCGCAGACGAGCGAAGCTGCCGAGGCCGATGGCGACACCGAGGCCGAGGCGGCCGATGCCGCCTCCGGGGAATTCGAGGCCGAGGAGGAGGGCGACCTCGGCGAAGGCGACCAAGCGGCCGACGCGCATCGCCCGCCGCCGAAGACCCGGCCGGAAGCCCGCCCCCCTGACTATCAGGCCTTCACCCACAAATTCGACGAGACGATCGCCGCCGAGGCGCTCTGCGAGCCGGAAGAGCTCGAGCGGCTGCGCGCCTATCTCGACAAGCAGCTGCAGAACCTCTCTTCGGTCGTCGGCCGGCTCGCCAACCGGCTGCAGCGCCGCCTGCTGGCGCAGCAGAACCGCTCGTGGGAATTCGACCTCGAGGAAGGCATGCTCGATTCGGCGCGCCTCTCGCGCATCGTCATCGACTCGCAGCAGCCGCTCTCATTCAAGCGCGAGAAGGACATGGACTTCCGCGACACGGTGGTGACGCTGCTGCTCGACAATTCCGGCTCGATGCGCGGACGGCCGATCACCGTCGCAGCAACCTGCGCCGACATTCTCGCCCGCACGCTGGAGCGCTGCGGCGTCAAGGTCGAGATTTTGGGCTTCACCACCCGCGCGTGGAAGGGCGGCCAATCGCGCGAGGCGTGGCTCCAGGCCGGCAAGCCGCCCTCGCCCGGCCGGCTCAACGATCTGCGCCACATCATCTACAAGGCCGCTGACGCCCCCTGGCGCCGCGCGCGGAAGAATCTCGGGCTGATGATGCGAGAAGGGCTGCTGAAGGAGAATATCGACGGCGAGGCGCTCGATTGGGCGCATAAGCGCCTGCTCGCCCGGCCGGAGCAGCGGCGCATCCTGATGATGATCTCGGACGGCGCGCCGGTCGATGATTCAACCCTGTCGGTCAACCCCGGCAATTATCTCGAGCGGCATCTGCGCTATGTGATCGAAGAGATCGAGACCCGGTCGCCGGTCGAACTGATCGCCATCGGCATTGGCCACGACGTGACGCGCTATTACCGCCGCGCGGTGACGATCGTCGATGCGGAGGAACTCGGCGGCGCGATGACCGAGAAACTAGCCGAGCTTTTCGACGAAAAGGCCGTCCCGACACCGGCACCGCATCCGGCGCGGGCGAAACGCGTGCCGGTCGTGACCGTACATTAAGCCAAGGTCATTGCGAGCGAAGCGAAGCAATCCAGCTAACAATTCTGGATTGCTTCGCTTCGCTCGCAATGACGACGAAAGGTCGGCTTGGCTTAGGCCGTGGCCTGCTTCTTCGCGATCTCGCGCTTCAGCGCCCGGGCGCCGGTCGAAAGCTCCGTATCCGAAGCCTTGAGCAGGAAAGCGTCGAGGCCGCCGCGGTGCTCGACCGAACGCAGGGCGGCGGTGGCGACGCGCAGGCGCACGCTGCGGCCGAGCGTCTCGGACGAGAGCGTCACCTTGACGAGATTGGGCAGGAACCGCGTCTTGGTCTTGCGGTTCGAGTGGCTGACCAGGTTGCCGACAAGGACGGACTTGCCGGTCAATTCGCAACGGCGCGACATTGTTGATCCTTCCGGCCTTGCGGCCATAAACCGAAAGCCCGCGCGCACGGGGGCACAGGCGGAAATCGAAGGGCGCTGTCTAAGGGAGAAGCGCGGCTGCGTCAAGCTTCGACAATGTCATCGATGTCGCCAAAATCGAGCCATTTATCGCCAGCACTTGTTGCAATCCTCACCTCACCGGCTGAGCCGTAGGCGCGCAGGCCGTTCAAGGGCCCAATAAATTGTTTTCCATCGCGCATAGAAATTTTCACTACGCCCAGAAGATAAAATTTCAAGGTTTTCTGAGCAATAACCGCAAATTGATGGAGCTTTGCTGCGTTCGCGGCATTCTCGGACATTAGCAGCGCCCTCCGGTTGGAACGGCTTCTCTAGACCGAGGTATCCGATTCGGGTTGGCCCCTCAATTTCTAAACGGTAGAAAGATTCACAGCCAAGGCTGTTCGGCGTGCTCCTTCTTCTCGAAGGCGTTGATCTTGTCCGCCTTCTTCATAGTGAGGCCGATATCGTCGAGGCCGTTGAGCAGGCAATGCTTGCGGAATGGGTCGATGTCGAAATGCACGACGCCGCCGTCCGGGCCGCGAATTTCCTGGGCTTCGAGATCGACGGAGAGCGTGGCGTTCGAGCCGCGCGAGGCGTCGTCCATGAGCTTGCCGAGATCCTCGGGGCTGACGACGATCGGCAAGATGCCATTCTTGAAGCAATTATTGTAGAAAATATCGGCGAAGCTGGTCGAGATGACGCAGCGGATGCCGAAGTCGAGCAGCGCCCAGGGCGCGTGCTCGCGCGACGAGCCGCAGCCGAAATTGTCTTCCGCCACCAGGATTTTCGCCTGGCGGTAAGCTGGCTTGTTGAGGACGAAATCGGGGTTTTCGGAGCCGTCGTCCTTGTAGCGCATCTCGGAGAACAGGCCCTTGCCAAGGCCGGTGCGCTTGATCGTCTTCAGATATTGCTTGGGGATGATCATGTCGGTGTCGACATTGCGGATGGCGAGCGGCGCGGCAACGCCTGTCAGCGACGTGAATTTTTCCATATTTTAGGGTTCCACAATTTGCCCGTTCTATCGGTCCGCGCAGAGCCTTCGTCAAGGCTGTGCCTCGATTGCCACCATATCGGCGTCCGAAAGGCCGAAATGGTGGCCGATCTCATGCACCAGCACATGGGTGATAACGTCGCCGAGCGTGTCCTCGCCCTCGGCCCAACAATCGAGGATCGGGCGGCGATAGAGCCAGACCATATTGGGCATCTGCCCGGTGAAAGCCTGGGCGCCGCCCTGGGCCAGGCCGCGACCGGTAAAAAGCCCGAGCAGGTCGAATTCGCTCTCGCAGCCCATATGGTCGAGCACCTCGTCCGTCGCGAAATCCGCGACCTGGATGACGACGCCCTGGCATAAGGCCCGGAAATCCTCCGGCAGCCGAGCATAGGCGGCCTCGGCCATAGCCTCGAAGGCGGCAAGCGAGGGCGGGGCAATGGTGGTCCAGTCCGGCGGCATCGCTCTAGGCCCGGTCGCGGCGGCGGACGCGCACATAGAGCGCCCCGGCGCCGCCATGATGGCGGGCGGCCTCCTCGAAGCCGACGACGAGATTGCGCCATTCGGGCGCCCTGAGCCAGATCGGCACGGCGCGGCGCAGCACGCCGCCCGATTCGCCCCCTTCTACCGCGCGCTCGCCCTTGCCGGTGACGACGAGAACGATCTTGGCATTCTGGTGCTGCGCGCGCAGGAGAAAGCCATGCAGAGCCGGATGCGCCTCGTGCTGGCGCAAGCCGTGGAGATCAAGCGCGGCATCGACCGGCATATGGCCGCGCGCCAGCTTCTGGCGGGCGCGGCGCTCCAATGGGGCAAGGCCCGGCACGGCGGGACGCGGTGCGGGCTTGGGCGCGGCCTTGATGGGCACAGGTGCCGCAGAC
>JARLIV010000105.1 GCA_031291555.1 Methylovirgula sp.
CCGAACATCTCCAGACCTATCGCCTGTTCACCAGCGGCATGAAGTACGGCGCCATCGCTGTCGCCTTGATCCTCATCATTCTCGCCATCGTAACCCTATAGAATCGCATCAATTCCAGCCGTGCCGGGTCGTCTCGGCCGGTGACCGCGCGGCTTTGGCGGGCGGTCCCGGCGCCGGCAGGCGGAGTGGTGTGTGCCTGCGCCGGACCTCGCCCGGCAACGGCCTGCCGAGAGTCCACGTTTTGCCCATGTGATTTTACCCATGTGATCGGAAGCCCATCCCATGCGTATAGCCGTGCCTGCCGAAACCGACCCCAGCGAAGCAAGGGTCGCCGCGACGCCGGAGACCGTTAAGAAGTTCATCGGACTGGGCGCGAGCGTCGTGGTCGAATCGGGGGCTGGGCTCAAATCCTCCTTTCCTGATGCGGATTATGCCGCCGCCGGCGCGGCGATCGCGCAAGGCACGGCGGCGACCCTCGCCGATGCCGACGTCATTCTGCGCGTGCGGCGCCCCGCCGGCGCCGAACTCGACGGCGCCAAAAGGGGCGCGCTGCTGCTCGCCATCCTCGACCCCTACGGCCACGTCGACGCGCTGCAGCACTTGGC
The DNA here is from genome assembly GCA_031291555.1 of Methylovirgula sp. GTDB lineage: Bacteria > Pseudomonadota > Alphaproteobacteria > Rhizobiales > Beijerinckiaceae > Methylovirgula. Next base: position 606 of record JARLIV010000105.1, read on the forward strand.
TGACGCCGGCGTCGATGCCTTCGCCATGGAGCTGATGCCGCGCATCACCCGCGCGCAGGTGATGGACGTGCTCTCGAGCCAGGCGAATCTGGCCGGTTACCGCGCCGTCGTCGATGCCGCCGCCGAATATGGCCGCGCCATGCCGATGATGATGACGGCGGCGGGCACGGTGCCGGCGGCCAAGGTCTTTATCATGGGCGTCGGCGTCGCCGGGCTGCAGGCGATCGCGACCGCCCGGCGACTCGGCGCGATCGTCACCGCGACTGATGTGCGGCCTGCGACCAAGGAGCAGGTCGAATCGCTCGGGGCCAAATTCATCGCCGTCGAGGACGAGGAATTCAAACAGGCCGAGACGGCCGGCGGCTACGCCAAGGAAATGTCGGCCGCCTATCAGGAAAAGCAGAAGGCGCTGACCGCCTCGCATATCGCCAAGCAGGATATCGTCATTACCACGGCTCTGATTCCGGGGCGCCCGGCGCCGCGGCTTATCACCGAGGAGATGATCGCGGCGATGCGGCCGGGCTCGGTGATTGCCGATCTCGCCGCCGAGCGCGGCGGCAATACGGCGCTGACTCGCCCTGGCGAGAAAATTGTGACGAGCAACGGCGTCACGATCCTCGGCTATCTCAATGTCGCGAGCCGCCTCGCGGCGACCGCCTCCTCGCTCTACGCGCGTAATCTTTTGGCGTTTGCCGAAACCTTCATCGACAAGGCGAACAAGGCGCTGGCCGTCAACTGGGACGACGAGATCGTCAAGGCGACCCTGCTGACTAAAGACGGCGCGCTCGTCCATCCCAATTTTCAAAAGCCGGCCTGACCGCGTTCGGGAGTAAAGATAATGGCGAATGAAACTCCGCAGCAGCTTCTCGATCACGCGAAGGCCGCGGCGGCGGCTGCGCAGCACGCGGCGGATGCCGCCCAAGGCTATGCCGATCAGCTCTCGCATCTCGCCGGCGCGACAGCGCATGCGGCAAGCGGCGGCGCCGTCGATCCCTTCGTCTTCCGCTTTGCGATTTTCGTGCTCGCGGTCTTCGTCGGCTATTTCGTCGTCTGGTCGGTGACGCCGGCTTTGCACACGCCGCTGATGTCGGTGACGAACGCGATCTCCTCGGTCATCGTCGTCGGCGCGCTGCTCTCGGTCGGCGTCGATGTCTCGACGCCGGGCGATGACGGCTCGATCCTGGCGCGCATCTTCGGCTTCATCGCGCTTATCCTCGCCTCGGTTAACATATTCGGCGGCTTCCTCGTCACAGAGCGCATGCTGTCGATGTACAAGAAGAAGGGCTGATCGAGATGTCTGGCAATCTCGCCGCCCTGCTTTATCTCGCCTCGGGCGTTCTCTTCATCCTCGCGCTGCGGGGCCTCTCCTCGCCGTCGACCTCGCGCCGCGGCAATCTTGCCGGCGTCATCGGCATGGCCATCGCCATTGTCACGACGCTGCTCTACCGCTTGCCGGCGGGGCTCTCGGCCTGGATTTTCGTCGTCGTCGGCATTGCCATCGGCGGCGGCATCGGCGCTTGGCGGGCGCGCACCGTGGCGATGACGGCCATGCCGCAGCTCGTGGCCTCGTTCCACGCGCTCGTCGGTCTCGCCGCCGTCTTCGTCGCGGCGGGCGCGCTCTACGCGCCGCAGGCCTTCGGCATCGGCACGCCCGGCGACATCCACACCCAGAGCCTGATCGAAATGTCGATTGGCGTCGCCATCGGCGCCGTCACCTTTACCGGCTCCGTCATCGCCTTCCTCAAGCTCGACGGGCGTATGTCGGGTGCGCCGATCCTGCTGCCGCAGCGCCATGCGATCAACCTCGCGCTCGCGGGCCTGCTCGTCGCCCTGGTCGTGCTCTTCGTTCTGAGCCAGAGCCCGCTGCTGTTCTGGCTGATCGCGATCGTTTCCTTCGTCATCGGTCTCTTGATCATCATCCCGATCGGCGGCGCCGACATGCCGGTCGTCGTCTCGATGCTCAACTCCTATTCTGGCTGGGCGGCGGCGGGCATCGGCTTCACGCTCGGCAATCTGGCGCTCATCATCACGGGTGCGCTGGTCGGCTCCTCGGGCGCGATCCTCTCCTACATCATGTGCAAGGGGATGAACCGCTCCTTCATCTCGGTGATCCTCGGCGGTTTCGGCGGCGAGACGGCGGGCCCCGCCAGCGGTCATGTCGAGACACGTCCAGTCAAGCAGGGCTCGGCGGAGGATGCGGGCTTCATCCTCGAGTATGCCGGCAAGGTGATCATCGTGCCCGGCTATGGCATGGCGGTCGCCCAGGCGCAGCACGCGTTGCGAGAAATGGCGGATGTACTGAAAGCGAATGGCGTCGAGGTCAAATACGCGATCCACCCTGTCGCCGGCCGCATGCCGGGCCATATGAACGTGCTGCTCGCCGAAGCCAATGTTCCCTATGACGAGGTCTTCGAGCTCGAGGACATCAATTCCGAATTCGCCCAGGCGGACGTGGCCTTCGTCATCGGTGCGAACGACGTGACCAATCCGGCGGCGAAGACGGACAAGACCTCGCCGATCTACGGCATGCCGATCCTCGATGTCGAAAAGGCCAAGACGGTGCTCTTCGTCAAACGCGGCATGGGCTCGGGCTACGCTGGCGTCGAGAACGAACTCTTCTTCAAGCCGAACACGATGATGCTCTTCGGCGATGCCAAGAAGATGGTCGAGAGCATATTGAAGTCGCTGGATTAGGGTCCGGACGCAATTCCGGCGATATCAGGCCGCGAGCGGTCGCCGTCAGGCACGGCCGACGCGCGCTTGGCCATCGCGCGCGACCTTGTTGTTGGGGTCGAAAGCGAGCGCGTGGTCATAGGACTCGGCCGCCTTGGCGCGATTGCCGAGCTTCTCATAGGCGAGGCCGAGGCCCGCCCAGGCGTTGGCGTCCTTGTTGTTGACGTTCAGTGCGGCGTTGAAGTCCTCGACCGCCTTGGCTGGCTGGCCGACGGCGATCAGGCTCTCGCCGCGTGCCTCATAGGGCGCGCCGACGAAGGGGTCGCGGTCGATCGCATTGTCGAAATCGGTGATCGCCGCCTGATTGTTGCCCTCGCGCTGATAGATCAGGCCGCGCGCGTGATAGGCCTGCGCGCTCTCGGGGTTGAGGCGGATCGCGACATCGAGGTCGGCGCGGGCGTCTTCGAGCTTGCCCTGCGTGCGCAGCAGATTGGCGCGGCCAATATAGGCGGGGGCGTGGTTCGGGTTGGCGGCGATCGCCTGATTGAAGTCGGCGAGGGCGAGATCGTCGTGGCTGATCTGCCGGTAGGCGAGCGCGCGGTTGGTCAGCGCCGGCGCATCGTTGGGATTGAGATGGATCGCCTGGGTGAAATCGGCGATCGCGGCATCGTACTGGCCGATGCGCGCATAGGCGACGCCGCGGGTATTATAGGCCTCGGCGCTGTTCGGATTGTGCTGGATGACGTCGGTCAGCGAGGCGATATTGGCCTGGGCCGCTTGCGGCGACACCTGCGACACCTCGGCAATGCCGGTGCCGGCGGGGCCGAGTGACGTGCCGCTTTCGCACCCCGCGAGACCTACAGCCGCCAGTAAGAGTGCGGGAAGAACGGGGGGGCGTCGAAACATTGTCATCGAAATGCAAGTCCCAGATCAGTCCGTTTGAGCCGCAATCTCGAAAAACGGTACGATCAGACGATCCTCAGAACGTCTTTAGGCCCCGGCAATCCGGCAAGATTGCGACGAAGCGCAATCCCGCTCGCGATTGGCATAACACGGTCTATTGCAGAAAATACGAAAGCCCGCCATGTCGCCGTGCCCGATGGCACCGCCGAGGTCAGCGCACGCCGACCGCCGGCTTCGGTTTCACGGGCAGAAGCCCTTCACGCTGCAACTTCTTCCGCGCCAGCTTGCGCGCCCGGCGCACGGCCTCGGCCTTTTCGCGTGCCCGCTTCTCGGAGGGCTTCTCGTAATGGCCGCGGAGCTTCATCTCGCGGAAAATCCCCTCGCGCTGCATCTTCTTCTTCAGCGCCTTCAGGGCCTGGTCAACATTGTTGTCACGAACCAGAACTTGCACGCGGCGATCCTTGTCTTGCGCCGACGGCTCTGGCCTCGGCAGTGATGAGAATAAGCTTTCGGGAAATAGGCTCGCTGGCGCTGAAGCGCCCTTGATCCTTGAGGTTCGGATAGCAGAGTCGCCTGTTCTTGTCCAGCAGGAGCCGGGCGCTTAGACGTCCCTGTCCAGGATTCGGGTCACGTGGCCCATTTTGCGGCCGGCCCGGGCTTCGGCCTTGCCGTAGAGATGCAGGCAAGCGCCCGGCTCACGCAGGATCTCGGCATAGGCATTGGCCTCCTCGCCGATCAGGTTGTGCATCTCGACGGCGGCCCCGTGCCGCTGGGCCGAGCCCAGGGGCCAGCCCGCGACAGCACGGATATGTTGCTCAAATTGCGAGCATATGGCGCCGTCCAGCGTCCAATGGCCGGAATTGTGAACGCGGGGGGCGATCTCGTTGACGCGGATCTTCTGCCGGGGCCGGCCGTCGGCGTCCGGCTCCTCGGTCACGAAAAGCTCGACTCCGAGCACGCCGACATAATCCAGCGCATCGGCGATTTTCTGGGCGGTGGCGATCGCCACAGCCGCCGCTTCGGCGTCGATCTTCGCTGGGGCGCGGCTGACGCTCAGAATATGGTTGGCATGCACATTCTCGGTCACGTCATAGGCGACGAAGCTGCCGTCGAGGCCGCGCGCGGCGATGACCGAGACTTCCTTGATGAAGGGCACGACGCCTTCGAGAATGGCCGGGGCGCCGCCGAGGCTGCGGAAGATGGCGCCGAGGTCGGAGCCCTCGCGGAGCATGACCTGGCCCTTGCCGTCATAGCCGAAGCGCCGGGTCTTGAGGATGGCCGGCCGGCCGAGCTTGCCGACGGCGCGGACCAAAGCGCCGGCATCTTCGACCGGGAGATAAGGCGCCGTCTCGATGCCGATGCCGGTGAGAAAATCCTTTTCCGTCAACCGGTCCTGGCTCGCCGCCAGCGCGGCGGGGCCGGGGCGGACGGGGCGGAGTGCGGCGAGCAGCTCGGCCGTCGAGGCGGGGACATTCTCGAACTCGTAGGTGACGACATCGACCGCCGCGGCGAAAGCCTTCAGCGCCGCCTCGTCCTCGTAGGCTGCGCGCGTCTGCGCGGCGGAGACATCGAAGGCGGGGCTGTCGGGCTCGGGCGCGAAAATATGCGTCTTGAGCCCGAGCCGCGCGGCCGCCATCGCCAGCATCCGGCCTAATTGGCCGCCGCCCAGAATTCCGATCGTATCGCCCGGCGCGAGCCTATCGGCCATCGGCTCACTCGGGATGTTTGGCGACGGCGGCGGTCTGCGCCGCGCGCCAGTCGGAGAGCCGGGTGGCGAGCGCCGGGTCGTTGAGGGCAAGGATGGCGGCGGCGAGCAGTGCCGCATTGACGGCGCCCGCCTCGCCAATGGCAAGGCAGCCGACCGGCACGCCGGCCGGCATCTGGACGATGGAAAAAAGCGAATCCTGGCCGGAGAGCGCCTTGGTCTCGATCGGCACACCGAGGACCGGCAGCGGCGTCATGGCCGCGGTCATGCCCGGCAGATGCGCGGCGCCGCCGGCGCCGGCGATGATGACCTTGAAGCCCGCCGCCTCCGCGCCCTTGGCGAATTTGACGAGCCGGTCGGGCGTGCGATGGGCGGAGACGATCTCGGCGGAATAGCCGACGCCGAGCTTCTCCAGCGTTTCGGCGGCATGATGCATCGTCTTCCAGTCGGACTGGCTGCCCATGACGATGGCGACGAACTTGGGAGGGGCGGACATAAAAACCTTGCGGCGCGGCCGAAAAACGAAGGCAGCGTCCTAGACGAAGGGAC
>JARLIV010000016.1 GCA_031291555.1 Methylovirgula sp.
ACAAGCAGGAAGCCGAACTCGAAATCTGGAAGCTGAAGGGCGACGGCCAGTACGCGCTGCTCAAGACCTTCCCGATGTGCCGCTGGTCGGGCCAGCTCGGGCCGAAGCTGCGCGAGGGGGATCACCAGGTGCCGGAGGGCTTCTACACCATCGCCCCCGGCCAGATGAATCCGAACTCCCATTACTATCTGTCGTTCAACGTCGGCTATCCCAACGCCTATGACCGTGCGCTCGGACGCACCGGCGGCGACATCATGGTGCACGGCATCTGCTCGTCGGCCGGCTGTTTCTCGATGACCGACGCGCAGATCGGCGAGATTTACGCGATCGCTCGCGAAGCCTTCGACGGCGGCGAGCGCGCGATTCAGATGCAGTCTTTCCCATTCCGGATGACGGCGGAAAACCTCGCCAAGCACCGGCTCGACCCCAACATCGCGTTCTGGAAAGAGCTGAAGAACGGCGCCGATCATTTCGAGGTGACGAAGACCGAGCCGGACGTGCTGGTGTGCGGCAAGCACTACGTCTTTGGCGCGCATTCCGACGACGACGTCGACGCCAGCGCGCCCTGCCCGGCCAACCTTCAGCGCGACGATCAGGTCGAGGCGGCGGTGGCCGAGAAGGAAACGAGCGACGACGCCTCGGTGGCGGCGCTGGTCGCCCAGGGCGTCAAGCCAGTCAAGATCGTCTACCAGGACGGCGGCCAGAACGCCGCCTTCGCCGGCCGCGAAGACCTCGATCCGAGCGCGCCGGAGGCGCTTGCCGCCGGCCCGACCGTGATCACGCTCGACAATTCCGGCAAGCCATTGCCGCCGGCAGTGAAAGTTGCGGCTGCCGCCGACGTTCCCGCGCCGGCGGCTGCGCCCGCCGCGGCAAGCGCGGCCCCCGCCGCCACGCCCGCCCAGACCGCCGCCAATGCGACCGGCGCTTCGCCGTTCGGCTTTCTCAACGGCGGCGGGGTCAAATCCTTCTTCGGCCTCGGCGGAAGCGAAGCGCAGCCGCCGCAGATCAAGGTGTTCGAGCCGCCGCAGCCGATCCCGACCGACGCGCCGCTGCCGCCCAAGCGCAGCGCCGCGCTCGACGCGCGCGGACCGCAAGCGATGGCGGATTCGCCGCTGCAAGCGCAATAGGCGATAAGCCGCGCTCCTCGCCGTCACCGCAAGCGACGCATTTCGTGCGAACGACGGCGAGGCGCCTCAAGCCGCTTTGAGGCGTTTCAATTCCTCTTCGAACGAGAAGCGCAATTGCGCGCCTTCGTCCGCGGGCAGGTAGTCCGCCATCTGCGGAAAAATCGTCTGATAGAGCGAGAGTTGAGTCGGCTCCCAAGGCATGGCTTCAGCGGCGCGCGCTTCAGCGAGGATTTTTTGCAGCCGGGCGCGCACCTTGTCAGGGTTGGGCCGATAAACAGGCAGCGCCTCGCCGCCGAAGAGATCGGGCTGCGCATCTTTCTCGATGAAGTCCGCTTGGCCGGTGCGAGCCATGAGTCCTGTCGCGCGCTCTTGAGAACGAATCGACCGCATAATGCCCCAGCCCGCGCGGCCGCGCGACCTTCACGACAAGTTATCCCCCCTCGGAAAACGCCGCCATATAAGCCTCGTCGATCCGCGCCATCTGATCGATGGTGAAGGCCAGCGTGTCGGCAACAGCGGCGACATGATTGATTTCGTCGAGCGACAGCGTCCGGCCCTTGCGCGATTTGAGATACTTGTCGAGCACCTGGTAGCCGCCGATGTGAAAATCCCAAACGGCCTGCGGCACAGGCTTGAACTTTTGGGTCTTGTTGATCGCGACCGACTGCTCCTCAGGCGAATAGCGCACGGCCTCGACGGCATGGTCCCCCTTGCCGTGATAAGCGGCCAAGCCGCGCCGAGGAAACTCACGCAGGAGATGCGCCTGCACCAATGCCCAGCCGAGCAGCGAAAGCCGTTCGAAATCGCCGGCCATCTCCGGAAAGGGTACACGCGGAAAATCGATGCGGAGGAACTCGGCGTAGCGGCCGCGATAGGTCGGCGCGTACAGGACGGCGTAGATGTAGCCGAGGATTTCTTCAGGCGTGTAGTGGTGGTCGTAGCGAGTGTCGAGGAAGGCTCGGAAGTCCGCGGACAGATTTTCGCGAAATTCCGACCCGCTTCGTGAATACATGGGAAATACAAAGGCATTGTTGGAGGTGTTCGAGGACAGAAGTATCTTTTCGATCATTTCGCCTGTGACAAGGGCGTGCGCGAAATTCTCTCCCTTTGTGAGGCGAGAGGTAACTAAACCAAGATTCGTTTGATCGAAATCGAGCCACGCCTCCATACGAGGGCGATTGATAAGCCCGCGCGAAGCTCCTGTTCTAAATGCAAATCGCGTATCAAACGGTCGATATGTAAGCGGCTTCACCAAATCTTTCGAAATTCTCGCTCCCCTAACGTCTGCTATAACTTCGGAAAGTTTCCACTCCGTCGAGTCTCTGCCTGTTTTTAAACCTGCCCCAACAATCGAGGCCTCACCTCGCGCCAGCGTCCCAATTGTAGTTAGGACGTCATCGGCCGAAAACTGGAGCGCAATTTCATCTCTTCCTGTAACTATCCCTACGCTAGATTTTACAAATACATCAGATATCGCTCGAAACGATTGATATACTGAGTCTTCGACGATCTCGTTGAAAAGATATTGCGGGAAATATGGCGAAAGTTTATGCCATTCTATGCGTTGTAACTGCGAATCAGCCAACAGCTTGTATTTAGTTAACGCTTACCCCAGTTGTCGACTCGCCATACCCCTCGTTCAAGGCCGTTCTTCTTCACAAATACACAGATTGCAACCCCCTGCTCGATGTCGAAGACGTTCTCGTCTTTCGAACCGTCAGGCGCACGCTCTTTCTTCTTGGCGTTGCCGTGCAGGTCAAGAACGTACATCTGCTCAAAAGTGCGCATTAGTGATTGGCGCATACCCTTGAAGGTTGCATTGTCGAGCCACGAGTGGTTCGCGATAATACCGACGACACCTTCCTCGACCGAGTCCATCTTGAGCTGCGCGAAGCGGATAAACTTGACGTAGTCATCATTGAGACCACGGGGATTGCGCTCGCCGAGGGGCGCGCGTTCGTCGGGACCGAATCCATCCGGCGAAGTCGGATCGGATCGCCGTCTTATCGTGTACTTGTAGCCTTGGATGGCTGCCACGATAGCCGCCCCATTGTTCTTAGATTCGTAGGCGTATGGCGGGTTGCCAACAATCGCTAAGATTTCGCGATCCTTGACCTTCTGCGCCGCCTCGACCTCGGCGCTGACGGCAGGAAGCAAGAAATTTGGTTGCGGTTCTATCGGCTCAAGCGTGTTGGTGAGGAACACCTGGAGGCGCTCCGAACCTGTCAACGCGTGGCCTCGATCGCTCAAATATTGCGACAGCTTCAAATGCGCGATCGTGTACGGGGCGATGAGGTATTCGAAGCCGAAAATGTTCTTCAGCATATGATCGCGAACAATCAGGTTCGCCTTGGCGGAATCCGCGCCGCCAATGTTGTCGAAGATACGCTCGAACACCTCGAGAAGGAACGTGCCGGTGCCGCAGGCGAAATCGAGCACGGTGACCCGCCTGTGGTCGGCGAGGCCGTCCTTGATGGCAAACGTCTCTTTCAGAATGTCGTCGACGGCGCGGACGATGAAATTCACGATCGGCGGCGGCGTATAGTAGACGCCGCGCGATTTCTTCATCTTGGCGTCGTATTTGCCGAGGAAATCCTCGTAGAAGTAGATGAACGGGTCCCGCTCGAAAAGCCGGTGCTCTTCAGCGTCCTTCGCCCTCACCTTGCGGCTGATCGCCTTGCGATGCTTGAAGGAAAGATCCTCGTGGATCGCGGCAAGATCGAGCCCGTTGACGATCGACAGGATTTCCTCGATCACCCAGCGAATCTCGACATATTCGGGCGCTTGCAAATCGTCGAGGAACTTGACGAGTTCTCGGATCAGCCGAAAGGAGCCCGGCACGAACTTGCCGGCGTTGTCGAGCGTGACCTCCTCCGAGCCGGAATTGAGCCGCGCGAGAAACAGGCCGTAGGCGAGCATCTGCGCGAAGGCGTCGGCGAATTCGCCGAGCGTCAGGTCGTGAAAGATCTGATCGCGGAAAATCTGATAGAGGCCGTAGAGACGGCCTTCTGTGTGCTCCTTCTCTTGGCGTCGCAGTTCAGAATCGAGAAAGTCGCGCAAGAAGTGGCTGCGGGTGGCGAGCGCAAGCGCGAGCTGCTCCGAGCGGTCGATCCCCTCCGGCGCAGTGGAGAAGAAGGCGCGCAGCAGGGTCGAGACCGCCTTGACCCGATCCTCGCGCGGCTTCTTCGCCTTGCCTTCGAGATCGTGCGGGAAGGCGATGTGATCGCGCCCATTGACCTTGCCGTCCTTGAGCCAGACGAATCGCAGATAGTCGGTCAGCAGGATGTTGTTCGAAAGCTGCTTGTAGCGGGCGATTTGATCCGACTTCAAAACCTCGTCGAGATTCGCGCCGATGGTTTTGTCCTCGACGTAGCCGAGGATCATTCCCGCCTTCATCACCTTGAAATCGGGGCCGCCCTTGCCGCGAACCTTCTTCGCCTCATGAATGATGCGGACGGTCGGGTCGCTAGCGTGGGCTGCGGCTGTCAGCAGGATTTCGAGCGCCCCGCGGTCGGAGAGTTCGGTCTTGTCGTCGCGGTCTTGCCGCAGCGCATGCAAATATTTGTCGAAGACCTCGTCCATCAGGATTGCCCACCCCACGACTCGCTGGCGAATGCTATGCGCGAGAGTCTCGTCGGGCTAGGCGAAATCGAGCGGGCGGACCGGCAGTCGCGCGCCACGGCGCGAGTCGGATTGAAGACCGCCATCCGCCGCTCGGCCGTCTGCCGCCAGCTTCACTCCAACCCCAGTCGCTTCTCCATCACTAGGAACGTCGGCTGGCGATAGCCGGGATGTGCGCCCTGCCCGACCGGCGCGAAGCCGAAGCCGGCGAACAGCCGTTGGTTGTCCTCGAGCGCGAGCCGCACCCGCAACGTCATCCGCTCGAGGCCGCGCCGGCGCGCTTCCGCTTCGCCCGCCGCCAGCAGGGCGCGCGCGATTCCGCGCCCGCGCCAACCCGGCGCCACCGAGACGCGGCCGATATAGAGCGCGT
>JARLIV010000017.1 GCA_031291555.1 Methylovirgula sp.
CCGCCGCGCCGATGGCGATCGACAGCCGCACTGCCACCGTGTTGAGCGAATGTGTCAGCGCGGTGATGAGCGGAACTCTGCCCATATATTTGTTGCCGAAATTATGCGGGCACCAATTGCCGATGCAGACCGGCTCATCGACCACGATCGTGCGCGGCTGAAATTTGCCAGTAAGCAAGGCCGTCAGATAGACGACTGGCTTGAACGAGGAGCCGGGCTGGCGCATGGCGTCCACCGCGCGATTGAACTGGCTTTCGCCATAATCCTGGCCGCCGACGATCGTGCGCACCGCGCCGCTCGACGGGTCGAGGATGACCATCGCCGATTGTTTGACGTGATAGCTCGGGCCATATTCGCGCAATTGGTTGGCGATCGTCTCGTCAGCATATTTCTGCAAATTGGAATCGAGCGCCGTGCGGACGGTCAGCACGCGATTGCTGCCGAGTTTGCCGGCGTCGGCGAGCTGACGCACTTCGTTATAGGCCCAATCCATGTACCAATCGGGCGAATAAGTCTGCCCGCGCGGCACCGGGGTCGCGGGATTGCGGACCGCCGCATAGATCTGACCTTCCGTCAGATAGCCGGCCTCGACCAGATTGTTCAGCACTTCATTGGCGCGGGCGCGGGCGGCGGGCAGGTTGACGTGCGGCGCATATTTGGTCGGCGCCTTGAAGAGCCCGGCAAGCATGGCCGCTTCCGCTAGGGTCACGTCACGCACCGATTTGCCGAAATAGAATTGTGCCGCCGCCTGAATGCCGAAGGTGCCGCCGCCCATGTAGACGCGATCGAGATAGAGCTGAAGAATCTGGCGTTTGGTCAGATGGCCTTCGAGCCAAAGCGCGAGATAGGCCTCCTTGACCTTGCGGGTGATGGTCCGCTCGTTGGAAAGGAAGATATTCTTGGCGAGCTGCTGGGTGAGCGAGGAGCCGCCCTGGACGACGCCATTAGCCTTGGCGTCGACCATAAGCGCGCGGAAAACGCCGACGAAATCGATGCCGATATGTTCGAAAAACCGCCGGTCTTCGGTGGCGATCACCGCGTCGATCAGATATTTCGGCATCTGCTCGATCGGCACGGAATCGTCATGCTTGATGCCACGGCGCCCGACCACTTGGCCGTAGCTGTCGAGAAAGGTGACGGCGAGGTCTTCCTTCTTCAGCCAGTCTGCGCCAGATGTGTCCTCGAAGGCGGGGATGGCGAAAAACAGCGCGACGATCCCGACGCCGAGGGCGATGGTCGAGCCCTCGCAGGCCAGTTCGACGAGCAGCCGGCGCCAGCCGGAGACATGCAGCCGGTCCATGACGGCGATGAACGCGGCATAGGCGTTGCGCGACCTCTCGCCCGATTCGAACAGCGACGAATCGAAAAAGGCGTCGAGCTCAAGGAAGGCGCGGGAGGCCCACTTATAAAGGCTCGATGAGCGCAGCCGGTCGAACAGGTTCATACCGCTTTGGCTTTCCTGCGAATTTAAACCGGAATAGTTGCAATTTCAGGCGCCGTCCAGCAATCGTATTACGGCGCCCCAGCGGCGCCCCAGCAAAGGCTTCGATCATGGGTCATGAACCACCCCGCCGCGGCAACAGCATGGCGAAGACCGCCTATTGGGACGAGAAGCCCCTCGAGGCGCTGACGCCGGCGGAATGGGAGAGCCTATGCGACGGCTGTGGCCGCTGCTGCCTCGTCAAGCTCGAGGATGAGGACACGGGCCGCGTCTATTTCACCGAGATCGCCTGCCGCTTGCTCGACGTCACGACCTGCCGCTGCTCCGATTATGCTCATCGCCGGCGGCGAGTCCGCGATTGCCTGAAGCTCACGCCCGATCTTGCCGCCTCGCTGGCCTGGCTGCCGCCGACTTGCGCCTACCGGCTGCGGGCGGAGGGGCGGCGCCTGCCATGGTGGCATCCGCTCGTTTCCGGCTCGCCGGAGACGGTGCACGAGGCTGGGATTTCGGTGCGCGGCCGCGTCAGCCTGACCGAGACCGATCTTAAGATCGACGACTATGCCGAGCATATCGTCAGTTGGCCGGGGAAATCACCGCGCGGCGCGCTGCAGGTCGCCAAGATCGCAGCCAAGACAACCCGCAAAAAGACAACCCGCGGAAAGACAACCCGCGGAAAAGCCGCGGGCCGACCGCAGATTCAAGGGTCGCGGTAGCCCTTTTTTCACTAAAATATCGACTGGAGGACCGACGCCGAGGCGCTTTGCGGCGGCTAGAGAGCTAGGTGCGCCATATAAGTCATTGATTCAAAACATAAGATCAGGTTGCGCGCTGTTCGCGTCGCGGGCCGGCCGGGGCCGATCCTTTGTAACTCTACTATTAACTACGGGAAGTTTTTACCAATCGTCACTTACGTAAGCGGGCAGTTTGTTTTCAGGGACCTCCGCCCGTGACCAAACATTTCAACACGAACTCGATTTTGCGGGCCGGGCGCGCGCTTGCCGGCGCCTTCGTCTGGCATGTGCGGGAGAATCTCCCGCGCTTTACTGCGGACCGGCGCGGCAATGTCGCGATGATTTTCGCCCTTTGCTCCATTCCCATTCTCTTCGCTGTCGGCATGGCAATGGATTACACCTCCGCCGCGCGGCGCCGGGCCAAGCTCGATGCGATCGCAGATTCGGCGGCGCTCTCGGCCGTGACGCCGGCCGAATTCTCGCAAACGGTAGGCCAGGGGCCCACCGCTGCGCAGGCTCAGGCCGCGGCACAGAACCTGTTCGATACGCTCGCCCAAACCGTCCCCGGCGTGACCAGCATCAACAGGACGGTGTCGGTCGTCGACACGCCGTCGGGCCAGTCGAGCAGCCGCAAGGCAACCGTCTCTTTCACAGCGCAGTCGCAGAATGCCTTCGCCGGCGTCATCGGCTTGACCACGCTCACGATCGGCAATGGCAATGGTATTGTGGCGCAAGCCGCAGCGGCGCCAAACATCAATTTCTACGTGCTGGCGGATTCCTCGCCCTCCATGGCCATTCCGGCTACGACGGCCGGCATCAATGCCATGTATACCGCCACTTCGTCCGGCTCTGGTACCGGCGGCGACAATGAGGGCGGCTGCGCCTTCGCCTGCCATGAATCGGATTATACGATGTGGGTATTGCCCGGAAGCTCGAGCTGCATCGGAATGGTGCCCCCGACCAAGTCGGGAAATGCCTATACGCAGGGAACCGCCACAAAGCCGGGAAATGTCGACGACTATACCTATGCAGAATGCGTGCTGGGCCTGACGCTCCGCATCGACAATCTGCGCAGCGCGATCCAACAGCTCGGGCCCTATGCGTATCAAGTGTCGCAACAGGGGGTCAACGGCGCTCCCGCAAACGATGCCACATACCAAATGGCGGTCTCCACATTCGACACCGACTGGTCGAGCACGGCGTGCAAGTCCGGCAATTCGCCGCTGCATTATATCACCGGCAGCTCTTCGCTGAGCCTCGTTAACGTGACGACAAATACCGGCGCGCAGACGATATCGACTGACGCAGCGAATATTACCATGTTGCAGATGTTCGATAATAGCTGGCTCACCGGGACCAATAAAACCTCGACGACCAGTTATAAGCAGATATGCAATAACAACGATGGCGGCACAGCTCTCAACGCCGCTATGACCAGCATCAACTCCCTCATGGCGACGCCCGGCAACGGAACCAACACGACCGGCGACACGGCGCAGGAGGTCTTGATCCTCATCACCGACGGCGTGAACGACTCCTACAGCAGCAGTGGCACACGCACGATCTCTACGATCGATACGACGAAATGCAACACCATCAAGAACAAGGTGAGCAGCAGCGGTCTGCCGATCCGCATCGCCGTGCTTTATCTGAACTATTCTTCTTTGCCTAACAACAGCTTCTACACAACCAACGTCGCACCGTTCGATAATAACGAGACTCCGACACCAAACCCAAATATCGCCACGCAATTGCAGTCCTGCGCCTCGTCGCCGAGCCTTTATCAGGAGGTGACGACCGACCAGGACATCGGCACGGCGCTCAAGGCTCTCTTCCTGAATGCGACCGCGACGGCGCATCTCACGCAATGAGCCGCTATGCTATCAATGGCGCGTTTGAGGATTAGCCGCGTGTCTCATTGCGAGCCGCTAACTTCGCCCGCTTCCTATGAGCGCGGCGAAATGGGGGATAGGCCGGGGCGTAGGGCGAGGGTTTTGGCCACGACGCTGCGATAGGCCCCAGCCCTAACCCCAACCCTTTCCCAGCAAGCGGGGAGAGGGGATGAGGCCGTCGGTCGCCGCGCCTGTCTCAGTTCGTATAGGCGATGGACGTGCTCTCGCGCGGGCTGAGGTACAGGTGGTCGGACAGCGTAATCGGACCGATCATATTGTAGCCCAGCACCGGCGTATAATTATAGCTCGTTTGACCGTAAACGAGGTAGCTGCTCGGCGTGTCGAGAGCGCTCGGCAGCGCGAAGGTAGAGCCGACCGTCAACGCGTTTGCGCTATTCGGCCACGATCCGCTCCAGGCAATGGTCGCCTTGCCTTTGGAATCGACCTGGATCTCCGACACGGTTACGCTCAGATTGCTTGAAGAATAGGGCGCAATCACTTGCGCCGAAGCCGCCAGAATGGTGTTGAGGCCGGATGCCGAAAGCGACGAATTTTGCGTTACCAGATCGGTGACCGTGCGCGTCGTGATTGTCACTTTGCGGCTGATCGATACTGCTTCGCCGACCTCGGTCACGCCCACGAAGACGAAGAGCAGGACCGGAAGAGTCAGCGCAAATTCGACGGCGGCCATCCCCTTTTCCTGGGAGGCAAAGCGAGGCAATTTTCGGCGAAGGCGGCGCGAAAGCATTATCGTCACGGCTCGTTCTGGAATACGGAGGTCGCCATCAGAAGGCGCTTGCCGTTCGGCAGATTGGCGAGATTGAAGCCGAACACGCTGCTGATGATCGGCCATTCGTACATGACCTGGAGGACGACGACCTGGCCGACGCTCCCAGTCTGATAGGTCCAGCTGTTCTGCTGAAGCGTCGTGTAGCTCGGCGCTGACGTGCTCGCGCTTGCGAAGGAACTGGCTGTCTGCATGTTGACCATCAGGTTCGAGCAGTTGAAGAGTGCGACGAGATAGCTGCAAACCTTGGTGGTGAATTGCGCCTGCGTCAGGTAGCCCGACTGGCCGGAAACGCTCGTCACCCGGCTGGTCATAACGAGGCGGCCGGCCTGCTCGGCGGCGGTATCCAATTCCTGCTCCGCCATCAGGACGAGCGCGGTTTGCAGCGCCGCAAGGATGATCGCAAAGAGCGGCAGCGCGAGCATCGCGAATTCGACCGCGCTCGTGGCGCGCTTGTCGCGCGCGAATCTTCCCGGCAGCTTCAGCCAGCGAAAGCGCGGTCGAGGGTTCCGGTCGGGACGAGGGGACATCGCCAGGGATCCGTCAGCTTCAGGATATTTTATCTCCTGGCGGAAGGTATCGGACGGACATTGCCCAATGGTTACGTAAATGGTGGCGTAGAAGTAAACGAACCGTTACACAGGCGTGTTTTCTTCGTTCGCGAAAGTTCTTCGCTGTTGCAACGGGACGCCGGGCGGGGGGCAGGCTTGCAAAGTCAAAGCCCGAATGTATAGCTTCCCGCCAGCGCCAGATGTTCATCGCGCATTCACCGCGTTGAAGCGAGTCTTGACCCGATGCGGCACGCCGGCCCTGCACTCGCTGTCCTTCTGCTTGCCAGCGTCCAGGCCATGGCCGCAGGTGGCGCCCATCCCGTTGGAATCGGGCATCTCACTGGCACGCGGCTCGCCGCCGCGACCCATCCGCCGTCGGCCGAGCACGAGTGCTATTCTGCGGCTCAGACCCGGCGCGAGATCGCCGCGCACAAGCTTGCCGAGCCGTTCGGGCTGCTGCTCGGCGCGGCGAACCGCTTTCAAGCCGAGGCACTGGGCGTTAGGCTGTGCCGGCACAAAGAGCAATATATCTATGAAATTAGCCTCTTGCGTAACAGTGGTCGGGTGGTCCACGTGTTCACCAACGCGGTGACCGGGCAGATTCTCAGCGTCAAGAACGCCAAGTGAACATCGCAAGTGAATAGGTGAGCGCCAAGCGAGCGGCGCTCAAGGAGCGGAATTTGCGGCTTCTCGTTGTCGAAGATGATAAAGATCTCAACCGCCAGATCGCCACGGCGCTGGCGCAGGCGGGCTATGCGGTCGATCGTGCCTATGACGGCGAGGAGGGCTGGTTCCTCGGGGACACGGAGTCCTATGACGCCATCGTGCTCGATCTCGGCCTGCCGAAGAAGGACGGCATTGCCGTACTCAAGGAATGGCGGGCGGCCGGCCGGACGATGCCGGTGCTCATCCTCACCGCGCGTGACCGCTGGAGCGACAAGGTTCAGGGCTTTGACGTCGGCGCCGACGATTATGTCGCCAAGCCTTTTCACATCGAAGAAGTTTTGGCACGCATCCGGGCTCTGCTGCGGCGCGCAACGGGCCATGCGTCGAGCGAGCTGACCTGCGGGCCGGTGCGGCTCGACACGCGCTCGGGCCGCGTTCTGGTCGACGGCAATCAGATCAAGCTGACCTCGCACGAATACCGGCTCCTGTCCTATCTGATGCATCATGCCGGGCGGGTGGTCTCGCGCAGCGAATTGGTCGAGCACCTCTACGATCAGGACTTCGACCGGGATTCCAACACGATCGAGGTCTTCGTCGGCCGGCTGCGCAAGAAACTCGGGATCGATATCATCCAGACCATGCGCGGCCTCGGCTATGTCGTCGCGGCACCGGAGAACGGGCAGTCCCCCGGCAAGGCGGGCAAGCCGGACGCGGACGCCCTGAAAAGCTCCTGATGCGTGTCAACCTCAATCCGCGAAGCTGGTCGATCGCCGCGCGTCTTTTCGTTTCGGCGGCCGTCCTCAGCTCGATCATTCTGCTCATCGCCGGCATTGGCCTTTCGGCGCTTTATCGCAAATCGGCCGAGACGCGGTTCGATGAGCGGCTCGGCTTCTATCTGCGCGCGCTTGTCGCCGACATCGCCTCGCCGAGCGAGGAGAGCCGCTCCCAGCCCTTCGAGCTCGGCGAGCCGCAATTCGAAATCCCGCTCTCCGGCTGGTATTGGCAGATCACGCGGCTCGACAGCGCCGAGCCGAACATCCAAAGCTCGCGTTCGCTCTTTGCCGCGCGGCTGCCGCAGCTTGCGGCGACCGGCGTGCCCGCCGGAGTTGGCGGCGCGCGCAGCGGCTATGTGAAGGGTCCAGACGACAAGCTTCTGCGTATTGTCGAACGCACCATCGATACGGGCGATGAGGGCATCTATCTCGTCCAAGTCGCGGCGACCACGGCGCCGATGGAGGCGGAGGTCGCCGGTTTCGAGCTCGCGCTAATCGTCACCTTTACGCTGCTGGCCGCCGCGCTCGTCGGCTCGGCGGC
Source organism: Methylovirgula sp. (assembly GCA_031291555.1). Taxonomy (GTDB): domain Bacteria; phylum Pseudomonadota; class Alphaproteobacteria; order Rhizobiales; family Beijerinckiaceae; genus Methylovirgula. The sequence goes on from JARLIV010000017.1 coordinate 7,383, forward strand.
GCTGCAGATGCGCTACAGCCTGGAGCCGCTTTGGCGCTTGCGCGAGGGTGTGGCGGCGATCCGGCGCGGGCAGGGCGAAAGGATCGTCGGCGAATTCCCGCAGGACATCGCGCCCCTTGCCGGCGAACTCAACCTTCTGCTCGACGCCAACCGCGAGGTGGTCGAGCGTGCGCGCACGCAGGTCGGCAATCTCGCCCACGCGCTCAAGACGCCGCTGAGCGTCATCATCAACGAGGCGGACACCGAAAAGAGCCCCTTGTCCGACAAAGTGCATGAGCAGGCGGCCATTATGCGCGACCAGGTGACCTATTATCTCGATCGCGCCCGTGCCGCCGTGCGGGTCGGCGCTATCGGCAACATGGCGGAGGTCGCGCCCGTGACGGCCGGTCTAGTGCGCACGTTCGAGAAGATCTACCGCGATCGCGGCATCGCCTTTTCCGCCGATGTCCCGGCGCAAATCCGCTTCCGCGGCGAGCGGCAGGATCTTGAGGAAATGATCGGCAATCTTGTCGATAACGCCGGCAAATGGGCGCGCCATCAGGTGACGATCGCGGCCGCGCCGATCCCTGCGGCAAATACGGCCGGCAAGCAATTCTTCCGTGTCACAATAGACGACGACGGCGTCGGCCTCGCGCCAGAATCGCGCGAGGCGGCGATGCGGCGCGGCCGGCGTCTTGACGAGACGCGTCCAGGCTCCGGCCTCGGGCTTTCGATCGTCGTCGATCTCGCGGCGCTCTATGGCGGCGCGCTGCGGCTCGATGCCAGCCCGGCAGGCGGCTTGCGCGCCGAGCTGGAATTGCCCGCCGCGGCCTAACAAACTTTGTGAGGAATAGACTGTAACCGCCTAACATACATAACGGAATGTCAGCTTTTGTCGGTCAAGCCTTCACGCCTTTGTCAGATAGAAATCGCGGCGAAAATAGCGTAGTGAGCCTTGAGCGGGATGCGAAAAAGTGGATATCGGTTTTTCGCGCAAATCCCGCTCAAGGATCGTCTGAACATGTTTTGACCGGAAAAGTCGGGCAACTTTTCCGGAACATGCTCTAGAGCGGGATGCGAAAAAGTGGATACCGGTTTTTCGCGTAAATCCCGCTCTAATTTATTGAAATCGATCGCGTTCCATGCGTTTAGGCTGATTCAGCCTAAACGCATCGCGATCTAGCGGAGGATTTGCAAGGAATATCATGCTCTGGAGCCTATTCGCGCTTTTGACCGGCGGCGCGGTCTTCGCCGTCCTCTGGCCGCTCGCGCGGCCCGCGCGGCGCGAGGCGACGGCGCCGGATGTCGCCTTCTATCAGGCCAAGCTCGAGGAGATCGCCCGCGACGAGGCGCGCGCCAATCTCGCGCCCGAGGAGGCTGCACAGGCGAAAACGGAAGCGGCGCGCCAGCTTCTCGCCGTCAGCGGCAAGGATCCGCAGATGGCGGGCGCGGGCGCAAGCCCCCTCTGGCACCGGCGGCTCGCGGCCGTGGCGGCACTCGTCTTCGTGCCCGCCGTCGCGATCGGTTTTTATGTCGTGCTCGGACATCCCGATTGGCCGGATGCGCCGCTCGAAGCGCGGCTCAATGCACCGATCGGCCGCACGGACATCAATGCCGCCATCGCCCGCGTCGAGGCGCATCTGGCGCAGAACCCGAAGGACGGTCTCGGCTATCAGGTTCTCGCGCAGGCCTATCTCCTCGTCCGGCGGTTCGGCGATGCGGTCAGCGCCGCGCAGATAGCGGTCCAGCTTCGCCCCAACAATGCTGATACCTTGACCGTCTATGGCGAGACTCTGGCCGTCGCCGCGGGCGGGATCGTCACTGCCGATGCGCGCAAACAGTTCGAGAAGGCTCTCGCCATCGATCCGGGCGCGCCCAAGGCGCTATTCTTCCTCGGCCTTGCCGCGCAGCAGGAGAATGACCGCGCGACCGCGCGCAGCTATTGGCAAAAGCTCCTGGCGGAAGCGCCGGCGAACGTGCCCTGGCGCGCCGATCTTGTCGCGCGGCTGGCACAACTCGGTACGGAGAGAGGTGCGCCGGGCTCGGACCAGGCGGCGCGCATCGCCGCCATGGCTCCGGCGCAGCAGCAGGCGATGATCCAGTCGATGGTCGATGGGCTCGCCGCGCGGCTGGCGCAGAACGGCAATGATATCGAGGGTTGGGTGCGTCTCGTGCGCGCCTACAAGGTTCTGAACGAAATCGACAAGGCGCGCGCCGCGCTAGCAACGGCCCGGCGCGACTTCAGCGGCAATGCCGCGGCGATGGCGCGGATCGACGCGCTGGCGCGCGAACTTGGATTGGATTCATGACGCGCAAAAAGAAGCGCCTGACGCTCATCGCCGCCGCCATGGGGGTGCTGGGCATAGGTCTGGGACTCATCCTTTACAATTTTCGCGACAATATCTCCTTCTCGGTATCCCCGACTGAGATCGCCGAGAAAGGACTAGGACCAGGCTCGCGAGTGCGTGTCGGAGGTCTCGTAAAGCGTGGGACGGTCGATCGTACTGCGAGCAGGCTCCATTTCATTTTGACTGACGGCAAGCGAGATATTGCAGTCACCTATGACGGCCCCGTGCCCGATCTCTTCCGCGAAGGGCAAGGCGTTGTTGCAGAGGGCGTGTTGAATGCTGCTGGCTTGGACGCTACAGAAGTATTCGCCAAACATGACGAGCGCTATATGCCCAAGGAAGTCGTCGATGCGCTGAAGAAATCCGGCCGCTGGCAGGAGAATGTGGATATGGGAGGCGCAGCGCAATGATTGTCGAGACGGGACATTTCGCGCTCATCCTGGCGCTGGCGCTGGCTTGTTTCAACGCGGTCGTGCCGCTGTGGGGCATCGCCACGCGTGACTCCCGCTTGATGGGAACGGCGCCTTCGGTCGCGCTCGCCGGCTTTTGCTTCGTCGCTTTGTCGTATGCGGCGCTAACTTACGCGCATGTCACGTCCGACTTCTCGCTGCTCAATGTGTATGAGAATTCGGCCTCGGCGAAGCCGCTGATCTATAAGATCACCGGCGTCTGGGGCAATCATGAAGGCTCGATGCTGCTCTGGGTGCTGATCCTCGCCGTCTTCGCGGCAGCGGTGGCGCTCTCGGCCCGCGCCATGCCGCAGGATCTTCACGCCGCCGTGCTCGCGGTGCAGTCCTGGGTCAGCGCCGCCTTTCTGCTCTTCATCCTGCTTACGTCCGATCCGTTCGCCCGCATGGCCAATCCGCCAATCGAGGGGCAGGATCTCAATCCGCTGCTGCAAGACCCCGGTCTCGCGATCCATCCGCCGCTGCTCTATCTCGGCTATGTTGGGCTTTCGATCACTTTCGCCTTCGCGGCCGGCGCGCTTATCTGCGGCCGCATCGATGCGGTCTGGGCGCGGCTGGTGCGGCCGTGGACGCTGATCGCCTGGGTGTTCTTGACGCTCGGCATCGCGATGGGGTCCTATTGGGCCTATTACACGCTCGGCTGGGGCGGGTTCTGGTTCTGGGACCCGGTCGAGAACGCCTCGCTCATGCCCTGGCTCGCGGCCACCGCGCTGCTCCATTCAGCGGCGGTGATGGAAAAGCGCGACGCGCTGAAGGTCTGGACGATCTTCCTCGCCATCCTCGCTTTCTCGCTGTCACTGATCGGCACCTTTATCGTCCGCTCAGGCGTGCTGACCTCGGTCCATTCCTTCGCCAATGATCCGCAGCGCGGCGAATTCATTCTCGCCATCCTCGTCTTCTTCATCGGCGGCGCGCTGCTGCTCTTTGCCTTGCGGGCGAACACGTTAAAGCCGGGCGGCTTTTTTGCCCCGATCTCGCGCGAGGGCGCGCTGGTCCTCAACAATCTGGTGCTGACGACCTGCTGCGCCACGGTCTTCGTCGGCACGCTCTATCCGCTGGCGCTCGAATCCTTCACCGGCCAGAAAATCTCGGTCGGCGCGCCCTTCTTCAACGCGACCGTGGTGCCGCTGTTTCTGCCGCTCGTTCTGTTGATGCCGCTCGGCCAGAACCTTGCCTGGAAGCGCGGCGATTTCTTCGGCGCGGCGCAGCGGCTCTATTTCGCTTTGTTGTGCGGCTTGGCGATGATGCTCGTGCTCGCCGCTTGGCACCACAACGGCCCGCTCACCTCGATCCTCGTCAGCGGCCTCGGCGTCTATGTGATCGTCGGCGCCTTCGCCGAGATCGCCAACCGGCTCTTCGGCCGCGCGGCACTGGTCAAGAGCGGCTTGACGCAGGTCTGGCAGCA